>DASUVB010000415.1:0-3684 GCA_036373835.1 Flavisolibacter sp.
ATGATCAGTGCACTGGAAATGCTTTCCGACTCGCACCCCAGCGATGAGATCCGGGCCAAGTGCCTGTATTGCATCGGTACCATCGCACCTGACCGGCTGGAGCAGATGAAGGATTTCATATTCTCGCAGCATCCTTCCATCTGTATTGCCGCCGTGACCGTGTTCCTGCAGTCGAACAACCCGCAGTATTATAAAAAGGCGCTGGACCGCCTCTATCATTTGGCCACGGAAAGCGTGGAGGAAAAAAAGATGGCTTCCGAAATTATTGGCCGCTGCAAAAGGACCGAGCTTAGTCCACTGCTGATACAGATGCTTCACGACAGCGAGCTGGCAGTGCGCCAGGCCGCGATCCAGTGGGCCGGCGAGGTTCCGTCGCGCGAGCTCATCGCCCCGCTGGTGGAGCTGTTGCGCCAGAAGCCGACCCGGAAACATGCACGCCAGGCGCTGATCCGGCTGCAACTGGTGGCGATCGAAGAAATGATCGCCCTGAAGCTGCCGCAGAACGACCCGGTCATTCCAGAGCTGGCCCGGGTTGCTGGTGCAGTGGTCCACGAACGGTCGGCCGCGTTCCTGCTGCAGTGCATCCAGTCGCACGACCAGCACCGCAACGAGGTGATCTATGCGTTGTGGCAGCTTGCCTATGCCGCAGAGGGACCCTATGCAAAGACCCTGCACCAGGTAGCACGCCAGTTACTCGACGAGGCCGCGAGCGTGGCGGATCAGCTGGTCGCCTCCGGCAGCGACTCGAGTAGTCCACACCTGAAAAAGGCGCTGTATTACGAATTGCGAAACCTGACCGATACGATCCTGCGGCTGCTGAGCATCCTGTACAGCCGGGAGAAGCTTAACCAGGTGATCCTGGCGCTTGACCTCAAGGAATCATTTAAAACATCGAACAGCCTGGAATTGCTTCACGTGACACTCCCCTCGGGCATTTACGCCGAGGTGGAACGGCTGCTGGATGTTGTGGAAATGAATTATTCCCTTGCTGACAAGAAGACAAGATACAAGACCGTTGTTGATGTGCTGGAGGGGATCATCATGCATGCGCCGCGCGTGTACAACCGCTGGACCAACGCACAGGCGATCTATCATTCGGGTGAGAAGAAGCTGCGACACATTATCCATGCCCTGAAGCACAGTCGCAGGGAGGACAAGGAACCGATCGTACAGGAAACGAAGATGTTTGTTATTTCTCAAAACACATAAACACCTTACGTATGCTTATTCTCGAAAAAGTGCTGATCCTGAAAGCGACAGCATTATTCAGCGAAACACCCGAGCCGGACCTGGTAGACACGGCGTACCTGCTTGAAGAGGTTCATGCTGAAAAGAACACCGTCATTTTCAACAAAGGGGACATTGGCGGCTGTATGTACATCATTCACAAAGGGAAAGTGCGCATTCATGATGGCGAACACGTACTGGCAATCCTGGAAGAAGGTGATTTTTTCGGTGAATTGTCGCTGCTGGACACAGAAAAAAGGTCCGCGTCTGCGAGTGCTGAAGAAGACTGCATCCTTTTCAAGCTGGAACAGGAGGCTTTTTATGAAGTGCTGTCGAATAACGTAAATGTGCTGAAGGCGATCCTGCGTACATTATCGCAGCGCATCCGCCAGATCGACGCCAAAAGTACGGAGCTGTACAAGATTATCGAGGAGGGCAGGAAGCAAGCCGCCCCCTGATGATTTCGAGGTGCTCGAATTTCCTGGGATCCCGCATCAACGCGTTCGAGCGGGTAAAGTAACGGTGTGTCTGGAAGAACTCCTGCTGTATCAGGTCCCACTCCTTTTTACCGGTAACAAATCCATATTCCCTCATTTCCTGGAACAACAGGTCGGCGATCTCGAAAAAATCTTCGCGGCCCAGGTAATCAAGATCTGCGTCGCAAATGATGCGCTCCAGGTGGTTGAGCGGCGTCTGTGGCACACGCGTAGCCATGATCATCCCGCATACACGATCAATCTGTTCTTCCGTTATATCGAATTGTGGCAGCGTTTCCTGCGCAATGCGGCAGCTGACCTCTTCGTGCCCCCTGTAGATCTGGATAAATCCACAATCATGATATAAAGCGGCGATCCTGAGCAGGTACATCTCCTCTCCGGTCACCTGCTCCTGCTCCCCGATGCGCTGTGCCTGGTGCACTACGTCAAGAATGTGTTCAATATTATGATAGGTCAGCCGCGGGGATAATTTATGCCCGAACGTTTCTATGAAATGCTGCTGTATTTTCTCAAAAGACTGTGGCAAGACTTCCAAATTATAAAAATTAATTCGCTATAGATAACTCACCCACCATTTTGTGCTGCGCTGCTTATAACGGCTGTACCAGCTGCAAAGGGGGTATAATGTCGCAACCACCGCGATCCAGATAACATATACCATCCACAATGGGTAGCCTTCGCCCGGGATAAGGAACCTGAACGGCGCGGGAGTATTAATGCCTTCACTGAATGAATGCCCTCTAGCCAGGAACAGGACCATGCAAAGCAGGTGGAGTACGTAAAAATGGAGGATATAATAAAAGAACGGCACACGCCCGAACACGGTGATGATATCGGCAAGTTTGCCCCGTGCCTTGTCTGCCCATGCCAGGAAGAACAGTGCCGGGCCGATGGTGACGCTGATGTACAGCAACGACGGCGGGTACTTGGTCACGTTCATGAACGAGAAAAAGGTATAGAGGGTATCTTTCTGAACAGTCCACTGCCTGGGGTCGCCATACCCGTTCACTGCGCGGAGTACCACGAAAAACAGGATCAGTACTGCTCCCGTAACCATTAAAAATTTCAGGCGTGACGACTCCTGCCTGTTCATGTACACCGATCCAAAGCAATACCCGAGAAGCATCAGGCCTGTCCAGGGAAGGAAAGGATAAAATATATGCAGGGTGTGGCCATTCCACAACGTGGCAGATCCGCCCCTGTGCAGCATATCATAAAAAAAGCCCGGGCTCGCAGCAAGACCGGCTTCGTAATAGTCGAGCAGGTTGTGGCCCAGGAATATCACGAGCCCCGCGGCGAGGATCGCCGGGAACGGCATCCAGATGGCCACGCCCAGCAACACCATGCTGATGCCGATGGCCCATATGGTCTGGAAGAAAATATTGTGAAAGCCGGGATCGAAAGTGAACGCAAAGCTCATGATGATGGTTTCCACAACGATCAGCCACAGTCCACGCGTGACCAGAAACCTGCTGAGCTCCGCGGTTGTCTTCCGCGAATGCTGGAACCAGGCCGAGGTGCCCGCCAGGAAGACAAAGACCGGCGCGCAGAAATGGGTGATCCAGCGCGTGGCGTAGAGCCATGGCGACGTGGTCTGCAGGTTCAGGGGATCGTCGGTAAATGCTTCTGCGTGAAAAAAATCGCGCGTATGGTCGAGGGCCATGATAATCATTACAAGGCCGCGCAAAAGATCGATGGAGTTGAACCTCCTGCGTTGGGGTGAGACCGCCGAAACCTTTGGGGGCGCAGTTGCTTCAAGAACTTCCATAAGCAGATTCGCTGGTTGGTGGAATGGCCGATTAAGATAAGGCTTTTATTTCCGAACGGCAACGTAGATTCACCCGAAAAGATTGTAGCGCTTATGCGGGTGCCTGGAACCCGTCATTCCGCCTGCGAAACCGCTGCCATTTGCCGTAGGTGGCCGACCGCCACAGCCATTCCACAGGCCCGAATTCAAAAA
>DASUVB010000416.1:0-2141 GCA_036373835.1 Flavisolibacter sp.
GGGACGAAGTTCGAGAACAGCGAAAGCAGGTTACAGAACTTTCCATTGCGCTTCACAAAAAGGTGCAGGAGACCCAGCAGTCAAATCCCGCCGAGAACGGTCCCGATGCAGGAACAGGCGGTCAGCCGTAATTGCTCAGGATCCTGGCACACCCATCCCTGCACCGGGGCTTCTGCATGATTGCATACCTCGCTACATTTAGTATTTTACGGCATGGGCCAGACCCGCCATCTTGCTGCGATCCTGTTCACCGACATCGTGGGCTATACGGCCCTCATGGGTCGGGATGAACAGCAGGCATTTTCTTTCCTGGAACAGAACCGCGAGCTCCACAGGCCCGTCATTACCAGGTACAATGGTCGCATTGTTAAAGAGCTGGGTGATGGCATCATGGCCAGCTTCCAGACGGTGTCGGATGCAGTACAGGCTGCCATCGAGATCATGCAGGCCTGCTACCACCTGGGAGCTTTTTCACTGCGAATGGGCATCCATCACGGCGAGGTGGTTTCGGAAGATGACGACCTGTTTGGTGATGCCGTGAACATCGCAGCACGGATCCAGTCTGCGGCATCACCCGGCCAGCTGTGGATCTCCGAGTCGGTACAGGTTAACATCGCCAACAAGGGAATCGCCACCCGGTTCGCCGGTACGCCACGCCTGAAGAATGTGAAAGAGCCGCTGCGCCTGTACCAGGTGGTGATACCCGGCATTAAAGCGCCGGCAGGCGGAACCCGTATGCCGATCCACACAGGCACCATGCGCAGGTGGATGGTAACAACTGCGATCTTACTTGTGATCATAGCTGCCGGGTATTTCGGTTATACGAAGCTGGTAGCCCCGCCCGGTAAAAATATCCCTTCAAAATCGATCGCTGTCCTTCCGTTCAGAAATCTCAGTAATGACCGTGAGCAGGAGTATTTCAGCGACGGCCTCAGCGAAGAGTTGCTCAACATGCTGTCAAAAGTGAAAGGCCTGAAGGTCACGGGCAGGTCTTCGGCATTCTTTTTTAAAAACAAAAACGAAGACCCGCAAACGATTGGTGAAAAATTGGGGGTGGCGCACCTGCTCGATGGCAGTGTCCGCCGTTCCGGCAACCAGGTACGTATTATGGTGCAGCTGATCAGCACACGCGATGGAACCAGCACCTGGACACGCACGTTCGAAAAGACGATGAATGACATTTTCGCACTGCAGGACGAGATCGCGACTTCAGTAGCAGGTGAACTTGAGCTGAAGCTGATCCAGCCTCATGATACGACAGAGGTAAATGTGACGGCCTATGACCTGATGCTGCAGGGTACGTATTATCTCAATAAGCTGGACCAGGAGAATGTGGAGAAAGCACTTGATGCGTACCAGCGGGCGCTTTCGCTCGATTCGTCCAGCGGGCGGCTGTGGGGAATGCTGGGCGGTGTGTATGCGCGGCAGGCGTGGCAAAATTATATCGACCAGGATAAAGGTTATGAAATGGCGCGTGTTGCGGCCATGAAGGCCATCCGCATGAGCCCTGATGATGCAGCCGGCTACAGCCTGCTGAGCGCCGTAAAGCTGTACCACGATTTTGACTGGGCAGGGGCCGAAGCCGCATTGCAACAGGGATTAAAGCTGGAACCTGAAAATATAGGCATCCTGAAGAACATGGGTGTGCTGGAGCAGGTACGCGGGCAGTGGAAGAAAGCGCTCGTGTACACGAATAAGGCGATCACCCTGGATCCCCTCCGCCCGATCCTGTACAGCGATGCCGGCGCGTGCCATACCTACCTCGGAGATTATGCAAAGGCAGAAGCCACCTATCGCAAACTGTTGCAGGTTGATCCACGGTTTCAACGCGCACACCTCTACCTCGGCCGCCTGTACCTGCTGCAAAACAAATACGACAGGGCCCTGGAGGAAATGGAACAGGAGAACATGCCGTTCTTTAAAACATTCGGGCTTTTGCTGGCGGAAAAAAAGATGCCGAGGCAGGGGCTACAGGATTTCATCGCGAAATACCAGCACCAGTGGCCGTACCTCATTGCGGAGTTATGCGCATGGCACGGCGACAGGGAAGCAGCGTTCGTTTGGCTGGAAAGGGCAATAGCAAAAAAGGACGCCTGGCTTACATGGATCAAGGGAGATCCTCTTTTGAAGAGTATCCACGC
>DASUVB010000417.1:0-3969 GCA_036373835.1 Flavisolibacter sp.
GGCCCGGATCTCCATATTCAAACTGTGCAGGACCTCTGCCTCACCGGTATAGGTAAAACCAACATTATCGAAAACAATATGACCGGATAATTCACGGGGTTGAATGGCATCCGGTTTTTCGCGGATGGTGATATCTGCATCGAGCACCAATTGAATTCTTTCCAATGCCACTGAAGCCTGGGCCACATTGTTACTGAGCTTGGCTATATCCTGTACCGGGCTGAAAAATTTCGCGAGGTATGCCAGGAAAACGGTCAGTGAGCCTACTGTCATCACACCTTCCAGCACCAGCGTGGCGCCCCGCCATAGCACCAGTGCCACGCACACAGCCACCGTGATGCTGACGACGGGCACAAGCAGTGCTTTCAGCTTGCGGGCCTTTAGCGCCGCGCGAACAGTTTCCATGCTGGCCTGCTTCAGCTTTTGTTCTTCAAGGTCCTGGCGGCCGAAAGCTTCCACGGCGCGGATCGATTCCAATCCCTGCTGCAGCACCGCCGCCATCTGGCTCTGGTCCTTCCGCACTTCACGCGTTGCCATTTTTACCTCGCGCTTAAAGCGTGCAACGAAGAGCAGCAGGAACGGGGTAACGCCTACCGCTACCAGCGCAAAATCCCAGTGCAGGTAAAACATGATGCCGACCATGCCCGCGATCGTAAGGGCATCGATGAAAATGCGGATGAGTGTTTGCGAAGCAAAATCCTGTATGGTATTCACATCCGTGGTGAGGGTGCTGATGATCTTGGCCACCTGGTGCGAATCATAGTATGCCAGCGACAAGCGCTGCAGGTGGTGGTACATGCGTTGCCGCAGGTCGTTGGCTACAAACTGCGCCACACTTTCCGTAAAATAGCTGTTGAGGTAACCAGCCAGGGCACCGGCAGCTGCAATAAAAACATAGGCAATTGCGGCCACAGCGGCCAGCGAAACCGCACCGCTGACCAGAATGCCTGCCATCCATTGCAAACCATGTGGCAGTGGTTCCTGTCCAATGACATTGTCAATAATGATCTTGAGCGGCCACGGAGCGGCAAGGCTCATTACTGTTTCCAGCAGTAACGCCAGCAGGATGATCAGCAGCCATTTGCGGTAGGGCCGCACCATATCAAGCACCAGGCCAGCCAGGCCTTTCCTGCGACGGGCAGCAATGCGTTCCGGATCAGTGATCAGCATGCGTCGGAAAAAGGTTGCTGCCATCAGAGCCTGTTTTCACATACCGGTTCCTGATGCAGGCATCAGTCTTTCCGGGCATTTTGAATGAATTCCTGCCTGACTTCTCCCGGGTTATTGATCGTGCGGTAAAATTCATCCAGGTAGCTGATGATGTCCTTCCTGGCAGAATTGCTCATGGGAGCGAAGTTGTTGACGATACTATACATCTCGTCTTTCTTCGCCCTGAAGATTTGCAGCGATTCTTCGAGCTCTTCCATCGTTCTCGGGAAACCACGGTACAGGCGTTGCCTGACGGTGGCGATGGGAAGCTGTTCGTTTGGCAATGCGTAACTGGTATTTACCATTCCTGCATGGTCAAAGTCGTAGGCTACCGGGTATGGCGTCGTCGTAGTATCTTCTTTCGGGGCGATCAGCTTGATATTGTGCGCGCCTGGCACCGACCAGTCGGTATTGCCGATCATGTATTCGAATATTGCCACAAGCGTCATCTGTGCGCGGTCGGTCGCATCGGTATGGACCACCCTCCTTTCTCTTTCGCGGCAGTTGTTTCGCTTTGCCATATCGTCGACATCCTCGATCAGGAATGAGTTCTGCACGATCGGTTTGCGCTTGCCGCTGCTGTCGATGTATTTGATATTGAGGAGACGCACACGGAGGCTCTTGTCCGTAAGCGTGTTGTATAGTTTGTACACGATATATTCCTTCAGCAGGAAGTCGTTATCGATCTTCTGGTTGTCGCAGGGGTTTACCAGCTTCAGCGCACCCAGTGGCGCCAGCGTCGGCGAAGATTCATTCTTGAACCGCAGCTTTAATGGCGGCAGGTAGCAGTTCTCCCGGCGGTACTTGCCACGAACTTCCAGGTATATCTGTTCATTTACTTCCGTGCCATCCGCCAGCTTGCAGCTGAACAGCGCCGGCACCGTAAAACCATCATTGATCTTTTTGTTCATGAAACGCTTCATGTCGAGTGTAAGCGTAACGTCAAGCGGCGCTTCTTCCGTAAAAAATGCAACCTTGTTGATCTTACTTGATTTTTCGGTCTCCGATTTTTCGGCCTCGGGTTTTTGGGCCTGGGAAAAAGAGGGGCTGTACCATAACAGCGCAGGCAGCAACAGGAATGCAAACAGATGTCTCACGGCAAATGGTTTTAAGTTAAAAGAAGAGGGTCTTGTTTTACAGGGTGCTGACCGGGATCTTACAAAGGATGTGCTGTGGGCGAAATTTAAATTACAAAAATCTTTTGGATGTGGCAATTCGAATTCCAGGTTGTTTTCCACAGCACCCGCTTCCAGTGCATGTTTTACACGGACCAAAGTCGATTTCCGGACGCTTATCTGAGCAGTAGTGAAGTTTGCTGTTCGCGGTTTGCGGTTCGCAGTTCGCCACCTGTCGGAGACGGTTAAGGCTAAGGTTAAGGTTAAGGTTAAGGCTAAGGCAAAGGTTAAGGTAAGGACCTGGAAGACCAATCTGTGATCGCCAGGTGCGCAATCACTAAATCAGCGATCTTCAGATCATCAAATCTAAGATCTGCGATCGACCAGTTTACAGGGCAATGCCATGGAAAGATTTCCGTTATTTACACACAGATGAGGTATGCATATTTTGTGATCCTGGTCCTCGCGTCCACCAACATGCACGGTCAACAGGCTGCCAGTCCCTTCCTGATGGATTCCCTTCCGGAATCGCGGATCGACATCCCGATACAGATCAGCCTGCGGCCGGTCTTTGCCATGGCCGAAAAGAACGTGGATACCATATTCACCTCGCCGGGATATCCCGATGGATGGATACAGAGCGATTGTGCCACGCGTTACAAATACCGCTTCCGGCGTTCACCCCTGAGAATGCAGGTGCAGGGAACCACACTCCACCTGGGCTTCACGGGGTTTTACAGGATCATTGGCGCAACGCGGGTGTGTGTCAATGGCAATGTATTGTCGCCCTGGAGCCCGTCCTGCCGGTGCGGGTATGACGAGCCGGAGCGCCGGGTGCAGGTAGGCTTTACGGCAAACTTCCAGCTGCAGCCCGATCATTTGCTGCGTACACGCATCACGCGGCATGAGCCTAAGGCGCTCGACAAATGTGAAGTCTGTTTCTGGGGACAGGACGTGACCAACGAGGTGATGAAGGGGTTGAAGGAAGAACTGGACCTTTCGCGAAAAGCCATAGAGGATTCTTTCAGCACGTACAACCTGAGACCTTTATTGCAGCAGGCATGGAACCAGCTGAGCGATGTGTATGCATTGCCCGGCGTGGGATATTTTTCACTCAACCCAAAAAAGCTTCGCATGAACCAGTTCGCCGCCAGCAATGATATGCTACATATTTCGATTGGCATCTCTGCAACACCGGTTGTCAGTTCCGCACGACCTCCAGTGGTGCCTTCACCGGTTCCAAATCTTTCGCAGGCCGCCAATGCAGGGGGATTCAATATCCACCTGGAAGCAGCACTGCAGTATGATTCCCTGAGCCAGGTGATGAACACCCTGCTGGCTGGTAAGCGCTTTGATTTCAGCGAAGGCCTGTTCAAAAAGCATGTGATCATCACAGGCGCCGCGGTGTCGGGAAACGAGGAAGGTGACCTGGTGATCCGTGCCGATTTCACCGGCTCCTTTGCCGGAACCGCGTATTTCTCCGGGAAGCCTGCATACGATTCCGCTACGCAAAGCATTATTGTGCAGGATCTTGATTATGACCTGCGTACGAAAAACCTGCTTCTGAAGACGGCCGGCTGGTTGTTCAGCAGCCGTATCACCAGCGAGCTGAAAAAATATTCTGCCATTCCCATGGCGCCGTACT
>DASUVB010000418.1:0-2580 GCA_036373835.1 Flavisolibacter sp.
ATTCAATTACTACAACAACCAGCTGGCCACCACGGTGGGACTGTATTACAACGGTTCTCACCAGGACCGCTACCATTTCCGCTATAACAGTGATCTTAATGGCGACGGGCAGACCAATGACCTGCTGTACATTCCGAAGAATCCGTCAGAGATCAACTTCCAGACGACATTCTCAAGCGGCGGCGTGACCTATACTGCGCAGCAGCAGAAAGATGCGTTCTTCCAGTTCATTGAAAACAATGAATACCTGAGAGAACACAAGGGCCAGTATATGGAACGTTACGGAGCGTTGATGCCTTGGGTGAACACACTGGATATGCGGATCCTGCAGGATTTCTCGTTCAATGCTGCGAAGCGGAAGCATACCTTCCAGTTCAGCGTGGATATTGTGAACCTGCTCAACCTGCTGAATGATGACTGGGGTGTACGGTATCGCCTGAATTACGGTGGCTTTACGGACCAGGGCATCCTCGGTCTTGCGAGCAATTTCAACCGCGCGAACCCGTTGTACACTTTCAACCCGGCCGGTCCCGCCAAAGTTTATGATGTGGACTATTCCACTTTCAGCACGTGGGGTCTGCAGCTGGGCCTGCGGTATATCTTCTAAAACAAAATAATCCCGATAAAAAAACGTCTCAGCAACGAGACGTTTTTTTTATGGCATTTCCGGAAGGCACCAGCCCCAAAGCAGGAATCCCGGCATAGCCCTCCCCCACGTAGCAACATCGTGCTTACCATCTTCGAAATTCACGTACCGGATATCCTTTCCGTCCTCGTAACCCAGCGCCTCCAGCTCTGCGATCAGGCCCAGCGTATCGTCGATCGAATCAATAATTCCGTTTTGGTTTCGATCGGCTGTTTCATCCAGTGAGCCCGTGGTGAAATAAAATCGAAGTCCTGGTGTATAGTGCCCACCGCGCACGAGCTGGTGCATGATGCGGTGCTGGTCATCATCATAGTCTTCATCCACATCCCTGCTCCGCCACCACAGCGATCCTGAAAACACACCGGCAACCCGGAAGATCTCCGGGTGGTGCCAGGCCATATCCAGTGCGGTGAGGCCGCTGAGTGAAAACCCGCAAAAGCCCCTGCTGCGAAACTGCTCTACCGCATACTGTGCATGGATAAAGGGAAGCAGTTCTTCCAGCACAAACCGGCTGTAAGCTGCTGCTTTGGCGCCCCTTCCGGCAAAATCCGTTGTGGCGGATGTACCGTATTCATTTTTGCGGTCCTTCCCTGCATGAATGCCCACACAGAGCAGCGGCCTTATGCCATTCGCCGCATGCAACTGGTTGATCATGGCGGAAAAGGTCATTTCGTCAAGGTCCTGCCCGTCGTTAATGAGCAGCAGCGACAGCTCAGAAGGCTCGGCGATATTTTTAGGAAGGTACAGGTCAATGATCACGTATCGCCTGAGGAAGGCGGATGCTATTGCTTTCTGTTCAACGATCACATGGGACAGGTCTTCGGTCAGCATGCCCAAAAATAAGTGTGCATATGGCGGCCGCAAAAAATTATACGACGCAGAATTTATCCGAAGTGGTTTATATTGTGAACACGCTTAACTAAGACCATATATGAAGAAGATCGGCATTCTGTTCGGGAAGGAACGCAGCTTCCCGACGGCCTTTATCGAAAAGATCAACAGCAGGGGCATCGAAAACATCATTGCGGAGCCGGTCCGGATAGACAAAGCTGCACAGGGTGAACCTTCAGGGTATGCTGTCATCCTCGACAGGATCTCGCAGGACGTTCCCTTTTACAGGACCTGGCTCAAAAATGCAGCGCTCACCGGGACGGCAGTCATCAACAATCCCTTCTGGTGGAGTGCAGACGACAAGTATTTCAACAACTGCCTGATGACACAGGTGGGCGTTCCGGTTCCCAAGACGGTCATCCTGCCTTCGTACGAGCATCCCGTGGATACATCGGAGGAATCTTTTTCCAACCTCGCCTACCCGCTGGACTGGGAAGGCATTTTTTCCTACGTCGGTTTTCCGGCCTACATGAAGCCATACGCCGGCGGCGGCTGGAAAAACGTGTACCGCCTGGAGGACAAGGAATCGTTTTACAGGCATCATTCCGAAACCAGCCAGCTGGTGATGCTGCTCCAGGAAGAAATTGTATTCGATGAATATTACCGCTGCTATTGCATCGGCGGTAAATATGTGCGCATCATGCCCTATGAGCCACGTAACCCGCACCACCTCCGCTACCAGGCGGGCTTTGCGCCTTCGCAGGAAAGACTGAAGCTGATGGAGGATATCGTGCTGCGCATCAATCATTACCTCGGCTATGATTTCAATACCGTGGAACTGGCCATACGCGACGGCATTCCGTATGCGATCGACTTTGGTAATCCTGCCCCAGACGCAGAGCGTACCAGCGTTGGTGACGACAATTTCGAATGGGTTGTTGAAACCGCGGCCGGCTATGCGATCGAACGGGCCATGCAGCACCAGGAGAAACGTGACAACCTGACGTGGGGAGAATACGTGAAGCGTGCTGCAGCCGGTGTGTCACTTGTGTAAGATCCCGCGCCCTGTGAAGCCGTAAACCGAACTAAGTCATCATGCCTAA
>DASUVB010000419.1:0-4356 GCA_036373835.1 Flavisolibacter sp.
ACTTCCGGACAATATTGCAAACCAGATAGCCGCCGGCGAGGTCATTCAAAGGCCGGGCAGCGCCGTAAAGGAACTGCTGGAGAACGCCGTGGACGCAAAGGCAACCGAGATCCGGTTGTATATCAATGACGCAGGCAAGTCGCTGGTGCAGGTAGTGGATAACGGCACCGGCATGAGCGAGACCGATGCCCGCATGTGCTTTGAAAGGCATGCCACCTCCAAGATCAGGAGCATCGATGACCTGTTCCACATTCGCACGATGGGATTTCGCGGCGAGGCGCTAGCTTCCATTGCAGCCGTTGCGCAGGTGGAGCTGCGCACCCGCAGGAAACCGGATGAAACAGGCACCTGCATCGAAATTGAGAATAGCGCTGTGATCAACCAGCAGCCCGTGGCCACCCCGGTGGGAACCAGCATCAGCATGAAGAATCTTTTCTTCAATGTGCCGGCCCGCCGGAATTTCCTGAAAAGCAACGCGGCTGAAATGAGGCATATCGTTGATGAATTCATCCGCGTGGCCCTGGCATACCCCGGGATTTTCTTTTCACTTACCAGCAACGGACAGCAGATATTCCACCTCGAAGCAGGCAACCTGAAGCAACGGCTCCTGCAGGTGATGGGAAATCACTACAACGCCCGCCTGGTACCGGTGAAAGAGGAAACTGACTATCTCAATATCCATGGCTTCATTGGCAAGCCCGACACCGCCAAAAAAACACGGGGCGACCAGTACTTCTTTGTCAACAACCGTTTCATCAGGAGCGGGTACCTGCATCACGCCGTCATGGGCGCATACCAGGACATGATCGCGACCGACAGTTTCCCGATGTATGCGTTGTTCATTGAACTGGACCCGCAGCAGGTGGATGTGAACGTGCATCCAACCAAGCAGGAGATCAAGTTCGAGGATGAAAAGATCGTGTACGCCTTCGTGCAGGCGGCAGTGAAGCATGCCCTGGCGCAGTTCAGCATCACCCCTACCCTGGACTTCAACCTCGATGCTTCCATCCAGCAGCTTGAATCGGTGCAGAAACCCTTTACCGGCGAACAGCAGGAATCCGCGCAGTCAACATCGATCTTTCGCACTTTTACAGAAGCCAACCAGGCACACAGAATTGAACCGCGGAACTTCCCGTCATGGAATGATGTGAAAACTTCTGGGAGCCAGTTGCAGTCGCCGGACCGGCCGGCCGCACCGGCAGGGCAGCCTTTCCAGTCACTGATCCACCAGCACATGTCACCGGAAGTAACGCTGCCTGCATTGAGCGGGGAAGCAGAAAAGCACCCGGTGCAGTTATTCAACAGCTACATCATGCTCCCGGGCCCATCTTCATTTATGCTGGTACACCAGCAGTCGGCGCATGAGCGGGTCATTTATGAGCGCCTCGCAAAAGCAGTGGTCGGTAAACCCATCGCCACGCAAAGAAGCCTGTTCCCCGCTACAATTGAACTGGCAGCTGCGGATGCTGTTCTGCTGGCGGAACTGGAGCCGGACCTACGCCAGATGGGTTACATGATCGAGCCCTTCGGCAGGAATTCATTCGTGATCCAGGGAACGCCAGCGGATGTTGAAACCGGAAATGAAAGAGAGGTCGTGGAAAAGATACTGGAACAATACAAGCATTTCAGCGGCGACCTGAAACTGTCGAAACGCGAGATGTTATTACGCACTGTAGCCTGGCAGCAGGCCGTAAAAAGCAGCACACCGCTGGGACAGCGTGAAATGACAACGCTTGTGCATGACCTGTTCCACTGCAGCCAGCCCAATTGCTCACCCTCGGGAAAGCCTGTATTTATTGAAATCACGAAAGATCAGCTGGAAAAGATGTTCGGGAAGTGATCCTTCAAATTACTTCGACTGCCACAGCCGAAAGCGCAGCATGAATTCCAGCATTTCATTCCTGCTGGTGTTGACAAAGCCGTTCGGCTCCGTGTATTTGATGAATGGCTGCAGGTCCATCTTATACCGGAGGCCAACCGAAAAACGCTTCCAGTGGTAATCGGCCTGCAGCAGCGCGTGCACCTGCGTCCTGTACAGGAACGAATCCGTAAAGTGCGGTATCTGCACGATCTTTTTAGAAATGATCTCCTGCTGTGACTGAATGTCAAGCGTGCGAACCTCCTGTTCCGTGATCGCCCCGTGGAAACGGCTGTACATGCCACCCGCGCCTACAGACAGATTTGGCAGCACATGATAATTGAGCGTGACCGGTATCTGGTGGTAATAAGTTTTCTTCAGGCGCATGGTGGTGGTAACGATCGATTGTGCAGCCGTATCATACACGGTTTTGCGACTGAACGAAAACTCCTTCAGCGACTGTGGTGCGCCAAAACGGAACTCTCCCTGCAGGAACCAGCGGCTTCCATAGTGAATACGCATGTAGACTGACGGAATGTAATCATACAGCGAACCTTTCCTGCCATAATAATTGTACGGCACTGTCAGCTGACCGTTGAGCGGAAGCTGCTGCTGCTCACCGATACCAGCCGAGAACGCCAGCTTCTTCGCTTTGACGGCGGGCTGCTTTACGATGGCGCTGTCACCTGATGCCGGGACTGTTTCCGTAACAACCACTTTTTGTACCGTCGAATCCGGCGGATGTTGCTTCAGTGCCGGATCCACTTTGATGTTCTCATTTGCCGAATCCACCGGGGCCGTCTCAATTACGCGAACGTCCTCACCGGTCCTTATTATTTGCGGGGGACGTACAGCCACTTCACCCCTGGTTGCTTCCGTTCGCGTGCCGCGATCTTCCGGCACCTGCTTTTGGACGGAATGATCAATGACTCCGCGAGTAGGCGAAGCCCCGGGGGTTGCCTGCCGGCTTTCTTCCGGCTGACGGGAAGCCGTAACGGTGGTGGGGCCGGCAACAGTTTCCTGGCTGGCCGGCTGGTTATTTTCAGAAGGAATAACAACGACTGGAGATTCTTTGCCGGCAGGCCTGTTGACAGGGTCTGTGGTCTGTTGTTGCTGCCGTGGAACCTGGCGATCCCGCGAAGTGGTGGTGTCCCTGGTTTCATCCTGCTGGTAAAAAATAAACCATCCTGTTACCAGCAACAAGGCTCCCAGCACTCCTGCCGCGATCCATCCTGCGCAACCGGAAAGGAAGAAAGGTGGGATGATCCTCCTGCGCCGGTCTTCCTGATCCAGCTTTTGCCGCATATCGTGCCATGCCTGCTCCGCATCAGGAACAGGAAGGTCGTCAAAACCATTCTGCATCATGTCCTCGTATGGCAACTTTTCACTCATGGTTCACTTGTTCCAGTTTGATCAGGCGCTGCAGGATCTTTCGTGCCTCGCTTACATGCCACTTGCTGGTACCTTCCGACGTGCCGGTCATGGCTGCTATCTCGCGATGGCTGTAACCTTCAATAGCAAACATGTTGAACACAGCCTGCGTGGCGGGTGGCAGCCGCCGGATCAGGCCCAGCAGCTCCGACTGCTTCATCTTGCCGATCACTTCCGCGGGAATGTTCACCTCAGTTGCGTTACCCAGTTCCTGGTGCGTTTCCCATTTCTGCTTCGCTTTTACAAAATCAATACAGCTGTTAACAACAATGGTACGAATCCAGGTATACAGGCCCGCCTGTGCCGGATCGTACCGTTGTATATTTTTAAACACCCTGAGAAATGCGTTGTTCAATACTTCCACCGCATCCGCGTCATTCTTCGTGTATCGCAGGCAAATGGTCACCATGGCCCGGTAATAGTTTTTGTACAACTGTTCCTGGGCTTTGCGGCTGCCTTTCCGGCAGCCGCTGATAATTTCATCCGTATTACTTCCGCTGTCCAACGATCTCCAAGGGTTTTCATGCTCAATATATTTACAATAGGGCAGGTTTCATATGACCCTACCAGTTCTTCCGCAGGCGGAAGTTACCGCTGATCACATGGGTGACCGCCTGGTTATCAACATAAGTCCCTGAAAAAGTTCCTTCATAATAGTCACCGACAGCCGCCGGGTAATTCGTCACCACTACGGTAGGCGTCAGCGGTGTTGTTGAGTTACCCGCCATCGTATTGTTCACCTGCAGCATGGTCATTTGATACGTACCTGCGGCCGGTGTGGGGTGGTTAAACCGGAAGGCGATATTGGCCCCGGAACTGAAGCCCGAGATCAAAGTCTGGAGCAGCGTAGTTCCCTGGAGTGCGCCGGTAAAGGCCATCAGTGAATCCGTTGCAGGGTTTGTGATCGAATACGAGGTTCCGTCGAACGTGTAATTAATATACTGCAGTGAAGAAATGCCGCAGGCCTGGACATTACCAACGTTTGTTGTCGGCACTGAGATGGTACCGGTTACGGCTGCTCCCTGCTGGTTCGCCGTCGCATCAACACCTATGACCTGGTAATTCGT
>DASUVB010000420.1:0-4862 GCA_036373835.1 Flavisolibacter sp.
ATTCCTGCCTTTGTCAGCAGGGCGGCATTCTCCATGGTCATGTTGAGGGTTTCTCCACCGGCGCGGCTCATCGTAGCATGAACGATCACTTCCGCCTTTACCTGTTTTATCTGTTCGACCAGCCGGTATGCCTCTGCAGCACCTTCCAGCACGAGCTTCAGGTTGAATTCCCGTGCGAGCCTGATGGCCGACATGATATCGTTCGACGTGTTGGCAGCAATGAGTGCTTTTGCTTCACCGCGTAATAATTGCTGTAATGCCGCCTGCTTCAGGTCGGGCACTTTGGAAGTATCTTTTGCGCCCGTCTTCATAGCGGATTGCGCCTTCAGGAGTTCAGAACGCAGCATTGCCACCTGCTTGCTGCGGTTTCCCGGTGATGCAAAATTGGTGCTGACGCTTGGGCCAAGCGTCATCGCGATCATCGCCAATGGCTTTATCACCACGTCATCAACCAGGCCGCTTTTGGTCTTTACGATCATGGTCTGCCCGCTGATCAGCGCGCCCCAGCCGTGACCGGTATGAATGGTAGTTGTTCCATTGCGGCGGATATACTCCACGAGCTTCTCCTCGGGGTTGTAGGCATCGATCGCGCGCAGCTCGGGCTGCAGGGGCGTGGATTTTTCTATCTGGTCCTGGTCAGTCGGAACATTGTAAGCGCCCGACAACCCAACCATGCTCCTGGCATCAATGAGGCCTGGCGTCACCACTTTGGCCTGCATCACGGTATATCCCGCAGGAATGCTGATGCCGGAACCGATTGCTTCGATCCTCCCGTTCTTTATCAGGATCACGCCGTTCCTGATCACCGGCCCGGCGCTTGTGAAGATCGAATCTGCCCGCACCGCCAGTTGTGCCTGCGCGGATACGGCAAAAAGAAATAGTATGAAGAGTAAGCGAAACCTGTTCATTGGTGGAATTTGATATTATTCGTCAATATGATGGTGAAGCTCGCTCCTGTCCGGTGAATACACACCGAACCCGCCGGTGGCGAAAGCCTTGTCTGCGGGGTTTGAAAAATCGAAACGCTTTGTGCCTTCTACCCATGTTTCCAGCACCCTGGTATAAACGCTGAAAGGATCACCGGAAAGAATGATGAAGTCAGCGTCCTTTCCCGCCTCGAGCGATCCCACACGGCTGCTGAGGTCCAGCATCCACGCGCCGTTTATTGTCAGTGCTTTCACGGCATCTTCGCGGGTCATCCCTTCCCGGATACTGAGTGCAGCAGCACGCAGAAGGAACCTTGAATCCGTAACGCCGTCATCCGTGTGGATCGCTGTCAGAACACCCGCCCTGTTCAGCGCACCACCGTTGCCCAGCCAGAAATCAATCGCTTCTGCCTTACCGCCCGGCGCATCAATGTTGATGATGGAGCATGGCAGCCCGGCTGCGGCGATCTGCGGCGCTACCTTATAACCTTCGGTTACATGGTGAAGCACCGGTTTGAAACCGAATTCCTGTCCCAGTCGTATCACCGTGAGAATATCATTTGCCTTATGTGTATGGAAATGAACAATGCGTTTCCCTTCCAATACTTCAACGAGCGGCTCCATCCTGAGGTCACGATCCGGGCGCTTGGTGCTGTCTTTCCCGGCGCGGTCGATTTTCTTTTTGTATTCCACTGCCTTCTGGAAAAGGTCCCGGTCCATGGCAGCCGATTTGGATCTTGTGCCCGGAAAGCCCGCCATCGGACGCATGGAGTTGGTACCATTGGCCATCTTCAGCCCGCCATAAACGCCTTTCTCATTGGTAATGAGCAGGTCTTCGATAACCTTTCCTTCGCGCATTTTGACATAGATCGTCTGCCCGCTCATCAGGTAGCCCGAACCGGGCATCAGGTTGATCGTGGTAATTCCACCTGCCAGCGCCTTTTTAAATCCGTCACTGGCTGGGTTGACTGCGTCAAGCGCCCGCGTATCAGGACTCAGCGCACCGGAATTGTCTGCACCCGCGGGTCCGCCGAGGTGTGAATGCGTATCCACAAGCCCGGGAAAGATCACCTTGCCGCTGGCATCTATCACCTGTGCATTGGCCGGGAGAACGGTGGAGGCATCACCCACCTTGACGATTTTCCCATGCTGAACCACCAGGACGCCATTGGGAATAGGAGCCCCGGCTGCCGTGTAAATCAGGGCACCCCTGAAAGCAAGCGGTGCCTGCTGCGCCTGCGCGAAAAAAAAACCGCCCAGCGCCGTTGCAAAAAGTATCAATGATTTCATAACAGATCTGTCGCAGGAAGATAGACAAAAGACTCAAATGTAAAAACACGCTGCAGGAAGTGATACCAATAAAAAAAGGCCGTCTATGACGGCCTTCTATTTCTTGTGCGGAAAATTATCCGAGTGCAACTCTTCTGAATGACGTGACCTTCAGTTCAGGATCAATTGACTTCAGGTAGTCGCCGACAGATTTGCTGTTGTCCTTGACAAAAGCCTGTGCCAGCAGTGTGCTTTCCTTGAAAAACGCATTCAGCTTGCCTTCAGCGATCTTTGCCATCATGGCTTCGGGCTTGCCGGCCATTTTGGGATCCTGCTTCATCTGCTCCATCACAATGTCTTTTTCACGCGTAACCACATCGGCGGGAACTGAATCCTGGTCCACGGCAACCGGGTTCATGGCTGCGATCTGCATGGCAATATCCTTACCGGCTTCGCCAGCATCCTTGTTGAATCCTACCAGCACACCCATACGGTATGCACCATGGATGTAAGAAGCCACGTAAGGTGCTTCAATTCGCTCGAAGCGCGCAACACCGATCTTTTCGCCGATGGACGCCAGCTTGTCATTGATCAGGTCAGCGACCTTCGAACCGTTGACAGTTGCTTCGTTCAGCTCTTCTGCGCTTTTCACATTGTTGTTAACCGCAGCGTCGGCAATTCCCTGTGCGAATGCTACGAAGTCAGCGTTCTTGGAAACAAAATCAGTTTCACACGAGATCGTAACAATATATCCTGTCTTGTTATCGCCGGTTGTTTTTGCGATTACAACGCCTTCTTTTGCTTCGCGGTCACTACGCTTCGCGGCCACCTTCTGGCCCTGCTTGCGCAGCCAGTCAATAGCTGCTTCAAAATCACCCCCGGTTTCTGTAAGCGCCTTGCGGCAGTCCATCATGCCTGCGCCGGTTGCCTGGCGCAGCTTATTTATATCCTGTGCTGTAATTGTTAGAGTTGACATGTTCAAATATTTAATTGTTCAACAATTGCCCTCCGGCATATTCACTGCATCAGCGCGCACCACCCGGGCGACGTGCTCCGCCACCACCACCAGGTGTACGACGACGCTGTCCACCAGGACCACCGGGTCCACGGCCACCACCTGGGCGTCCGGCTCCCGGACTACCGGGTCCGCGTCCGCGGGTACGGCCACCTTCAGCCTGTGCTTCCGCTTCAAGACGTGCAGCCCTCTTTTCGTTTTCAATATCCGTTGCTGATTCATCACCTTCATCATCCTTGGCAGCCTGGCGCTCGGCAAGACCTTCTGCAATAGCTGCGGTGATATAATTGGTGATAATGGCAATGGATTTTGTTGCATCGTCATTGGCAGGGATCGAGAAATCAACCTTGTTGGGATCGCAGTTGGTATCCACCACGCCAAACGTTGTGATGTTCAGTCGCTTTGCCTCAGCCAGTGCAATATGCTCATGACCGATATCCACAATGAACAATGCCGCCGGGATACGACCCAGCTGCGAGATACCACCCAGCACCTTTTCCATCTTGTCCTTGTCGCGGCTCAGTGTCAGGCGTTCCTTCTTAGTAATAGAATCAAAGGATCCGTCGCCGAGCATTTTCTCGATGCTCTGCATTTTTTTCACGCTCTTGCGAACGGTGTTGAAATTGGTCAGCATGCCACCCAGCCAGCGCTCGGTAACATACGGCATGTTCACTCGCTGCGCGCATTCGGTCACGATGTCCTTTGCCTGCTTCTTGGTGCCGACAAACAGGATCTTCTTCCCGCTGCGTGCGATCTGCTTCAGCGCGGCTGCAGTTTCCTGCAAAGCCTCGGTAGTTTTATTAAGATCAATGATGTGAATGCCCTTCTTCTCAGCGAAGATGTAAGGCAGCATCTTTGGGTTCCACTTCTTTTTCAGGTGTCCAAAGTGTACACCTGCTTCGAGGAGTTGCTGTTGTAACGAAGTGTTCTGTTCCATTTTTATTTTTTATGAACTGATAATTTAATTGACGGCTTGATCAGGATACTGACCAGCAGGTTAACGCTTGCTGAACTGGAAGCTTCTGCGGGCTTTCTTCTTACCGAATTTCTTCCTTTCAACAGAACGCGGATCACGCTTCAGCAGGCCGGCAGCCTTCAGTGCGGGGCGGAAATCAGCATTCATATCCACCAGGACGCGGGCAATGCCGAGCATCGCAGCCTCGGCCTGGCCTTTTACACCGCCGCCGGTCGCGTTGATCTTCACATCAAACTTGTCCGATGCCTCGATGGTCTTTAAAGGTCTTTCCACCTGGTTTTGCAGGTACACCAGCGGAAAATATTGTTTGTAATCTTTATCGTTTACGGTTATGGTGCCGGTGCCGCGGGAGATGAACACCCTCGTTACAGCCTCTTTCCGGCGACCTACACTATTTTTTTGCTTTTCCATGTTTTCGGTTTGAGGTTTAGAACTTCAGTTCTTTAGGTTGCTGTGCAGTATGCGGATGCTGGTCACCGGCATACACAAAAAGTTTTTTGTACATCTTGCGGCCAAGGCGGTTCTTGGGTAACATTCCCTTTACACCTCTTTCGATGATCACTTCGGGGCGACGCTTCAGAAGGTCCTTTGCAAGTTCCTCTTTACGGCCACCGGGATAACCGGTGAAATGATCATAGATCTTTTCTTCCATTTTGTTGCCCGTAAATTTTACCTT
>DASUVB010000421.1:0-5323 GCA_036373835.1 Flavisolibacter sp.
TTTACCTGGACTTCGGTGACATACTTTTTCACGCCCTCCTTGTCATTGTACGATCTTGACACGAGTTTGCCTTCCAAAGCCACTTCCGAACCCTTGTTCAGGTACTTTTCAGCAATTTCTGCCACCTTGCCCCAGGCCACCACGTTGTGCCACTGCGTTTCCACCACCTTCTCCCCATTTGAATTCCGGTAGGATTCGTTTGTGGCCACACTGAACCGCGCGAGCTTTTTGCCATTCTCTGTTGTCCTGATCTCCGGCGCATGCCCGAGATTCCCGATCAACTGTACTTTGTTTCTTAATGCATACATAGCTGTGAATTTGCCCTGCTCTGCAGGAATGATCAATCTATTTCAATCAGCCGGCGCCGCTGACAGTCAAATATCCGTCGGAGGCAGGCCCCAAATCGGTTGATAAACATTTTTACCCGTAGTTAAGCGTGTAAAACCACTTCCGGCCCACTCGCCCTCCTTCTATCTTTAAAAAAATATTGCCGTGGAACAGAAATGCTGCCGCCTGTGCGGAATGAAGCTGAGGGGACGAAGCGACAAGATCTTCTGTAATGATTACTGCCGCAATACGTTTAATAACCAGCGAAGAAAAACAACCGCACCGGAAATAAGAGCTGTCAACAGGATCTTACTCCGGAATCGCGACCTCCTGGAGCATTTTTACCTGGCAGGAACGAAAAGAATCCGTACATCGGCATTGTACCGCGCAGGGTTCGACCCGGCATACAACACCCATCAATTCACGAACGCGCAGGGACAACGGTACACGTTCATTTATGATTACGGCTTCGTGCGTGCTGCCGGCAACAGTATCGTGGTGGTAAAAGAACTGTTCAGATACGAACACGATAAGATGCACTCAGGCGAATGAACGGCCCATCGCCCCACTTTTCGTCCGCCAGGTATTCCCTGGTGTATTTGCCGGTTCGTATTTTGCGCAGGATGCCATACCCGGATTCTACGGTTAGGCATAACCGTTTCAAAAGATATACATCAGCATAAACGGACAATTGGTTGTCGTCCAGCCGGAGAAAATTTCCATTGTCCAGGCGGTAGCTGTTGGTGATGGCCCTGAAAGTGGCACCATAATACATGCGCCTGTTGTGGCGATGCTCCCAGGTAAGTCTTCCCGGCAATAAACCAAAGACATAATTCTTCTCATCGATCTTCCAGTCGGTGCCAAGCAACGGAATGACAAACAATCCAAAGAATTCATCATTCACATAAACGCCGAAGCGAAATTTCTGGCCGGGCCTGCGCTCCCATGAAGCAAATGATGCGCCGCCCGCCTGCAACGTTCTTTCTCCGAACAGGCGCTCACCGTTAGTGCGGACCGTCGGATAAAAAGTCAACGACCATTTGGAATTCGTCAGTGGTATGATGAGCCCCACCGGTAAGGCAAGGCTCTTTACCGGGGAAAGAATACCAGATACCCCGGCCGAATCAAGATTCCATTGTTCAAAGTAGGGGCTCAGCACGAGGTAGGTCTTTTCGCGGAGCCTGAGCGGGATATCAGAGCCGGCCCATAAATGCGTGAAGGGCGTTGCTTTCCCGCTTCCCTGCCGGAAGGCGTGCAGGTAGCGCACCTGGAACGGATCAACATATGGCTGCGCAGCCAGGCACTGCAACCACGATGTTGCCATGACAAAAATGGCCGTGCGACAGATGATCCTTTTTGATGTGGTCATACGGGCAATTTTATTCCAGGCGACACCTGCGATCATGGCTCTAAAATAGCGCCGGCCGGGGCGGCTGTCATAATTGAATTTTGCACCACGGAAAGCGGCGTTGGGTTTTTTGCAGTGGTTCAGCCGCCTGGACACCCGGCGAATGACATATTTGCGCATAAAAAACCCCGGCGCCGGCCGGGGTATTGATTGTTGCTTATTGCTTTCTTGTAGTATCACCGACAGGTGGCTGGCCCCCGCCGCTCATGCCCTTCATCATTTCATGCATGTCTCCCATACTCATGAAGCCCCAATGGTCGGTGCACTTTCCATCCTTCATTTTGATCACATCAACGCTGGTGTCATCCATATCCATCCCTACCGGCATACCCCATGGGTTTTCCTTTGCTTTCCCGGTCATGCGGGAAGTTGAATAGTGGTACTGCCCGTCAGCAGAAGTGGCGTGGTGCAGCATTTCAATCTTAAGCCCGTCGAAATAGTTGTGTATCCTGGCAAGCAGCGCTTTCACGCTGTCAAGGCCTTTAACGTCTTCACCATTCATGCCGCCGTTATGGTCGACCACGTCGCTGGAAAAAAGGCTGTCCATCCCGGACACATCGCCGGTCTCGATAGCGCGGTACACCGCTTTAGTCTTTTCAGCATTGCTTTCGGCAATTTTTGCATGGTCATTGTCTTCGCTGGCGCCGGCCACACTGGCGTCGTTACAGGAAATAAGTGCTACCAGCACCGTGCATGCAAACAGGAATCTTTTCATTGTAGTTGGTTTTATTGTTTTGGTTAAATGAGACGCGCAATGGGTGCGTTTCCGGGGGTGGGATCGAAAGGACGTTAAATGTATCGAATTTTTTAATGATGGGGTTGAGGGAGTGCCACATCGTAGCACTAAGTATCTGCCAAACAAATAAAAAACCCGGAAAACTCCGGGTCGTTCGTGGTGTGGGGCGGGATCCCCGCCTGCGCGAAGCAGTCGGGCAGGGAACCAACGACACAGGGATTTTCAAATAAAAAACCCGGAAAACTCCGGGTCATTCGTGGTGTGGGGCGGGATCGAACCGCCGACACAAGGATTTTCAGTCCTTTGCTCTACCAACTGAGCTACCGCACCATTCGAGGGCAGCAAAAATAAGGAAGTCCGTGTAAACCGCCCGGAAAGACTGCAAGAGATTTTATAAAATTCGCCCGTTTCGGTTAGTTGCCGTACACGCTCAGGAACTTGATCCTCATGATCTTGAGCTGCTCCCAGTTGTAGTTGCCGTCGGACAGCTCCTGCTGCGCCACTTCGAGGGAGGATGTTTCACAACCCTTGAAATAATCGATGATCTCCTCCTGCTCGTACTCGTCCAGCATCTGGTCAATGGCGTAGTCCAGGTTCAGCCTTGTTCCGCTGGCGGCTATGGTCTCCATTTCCTCCAGCAGCGCGTCCAGCCGCAGGTCCTTGTTCTTCGCAATCATCTCCAGCGGGATCTTCTTGTCCACCTGCTGGATGATGTGCACCTTGTTGCCGCTCTTGTTCACCACGCTCTTCATCACGAAATCATCCGGCTTCTCGATGTTGTTCTCCTGCACGTAAGTCGTGATCATGTCCAGGAACGGCCTGCCGAACTTCAGCGCCTTTCCCTTGCTCACGCCCTGGCATTTCGCCAGCTCATCGGTGGTTTCCGGGTACATCGTGGCCATGTCAAGCAGCGAAGTTTCCAGGAAGATCACGAAAGGCGGCAGGTTCTTTTTGCGGGCTTCGCGCTGTCGAAGGTCCTTCAGCATGTTGAACAGCTTTTCATCTGCCGCCGCTGCTGCGCCGGTTTCCGCGCCGTCATCATCATCCTCGTTGGCATCTTCAAACTGGTTGTTCATGACAATTTTGAACGACTTCGGCTTTTTCAGGAAGTCCGCACCACGTCTGGTGATCTTCAGCACGCCATATTCCTCGATATCTTTTTTCAGCAGGCCTTCCAGCAGCATCTGCCGGATCAGCGAATTCCAGAAATGATCGGGCTCTGATTTGCCGGAACCAAAACATTCCAGGCCTTCGTGGCGGTACATGCGGATCTGAGGCGTCAGGTGGCCGGTGATGATCCGGACCATATAATCCGTAGCGAAGCGCTCTTCCAGCGCCGTGATGGCCTTCAAAGCGGTCACCGCGTGCGTCTTTGCTTCAATTTTTTCTTTGGGGTGGCGGCAGTTATCGCAATTGCCGCAGTTCTCCCCGGTATATTCTTCGCCAAAATAGCTCAGCAGTACCTTTCGGCGGCACACCCCGCTTTCGGCGTAGGCGACCGACTCGTTGATCAGCTGCGCACCCACCTCGCGTTCGCTCAGCGGCTTGTCGCGCATCAGGTGTTCGAGCTTGGAAACATCCTTGTGCGAGTAGTAAAGAATGCATTTCCCTTCCAGCCCGTCGCGGCCTGCACGACCGGTCTCCTGGTAATAATTTTCGATCGATTTCGGAATGTTGTAGTGAATAACGAACCTGATGTCGGGCTTGTCAATACCCATGCCGAACGCAATGGTGGCCACGATCACCTGCACGTCCTCGTTCAGGAACTGGTCCTGGCGGTCGGAACGCAGCTTTGAGTCCAAGCCGGCATGGTAGGCCACTGCCTTGATGCCGTTGGCCATCAGCATGTCCGCCAGCTCTTCGGTGGTCTTGCGGTTCAGCGTATAAATGATCCCGCTCTTCCCCTTATTCTGAAGGATGAAGCGGACGATATTTTTAATGGTGTTCTCTTTCTTCACCTTCGGCTGGATCTCGTAGTAGAGGTTCTCGCGGGTGAAGGAAGAAATGTCAATCTCGGGGTCGCGCAGCCCCAGGTTTTTGACGATGTCGCTCTGAACTTTGGGTGTAGCGGTGGCTGTTAGGGCGATGACAGGAATGTCGGGATTTATCTGGTCCATCATCTCGCGCAGCCGGCGGTATTCAGGCCTGAAATCGTGACCCCATTCGGAGATGCAGTGCGCCTCGTCCACGGCAAAGAACGAGATCTGCAGGTCGCTGAAGAATTCAAGGTTATCCTGCTTGGTCAGCGTTTCTGGCGCCACGTACAGCATCTTGGTGCGGCCGGACTTCAGGTCATCGTGCACTTCGCGGATCTCTTTCTTGTTGAGCGTGGAGTTGAGGAAGTGCGCCACGTCGTCGTTATCGCTGTAGCCGCGGACCAGGTCTACCTGGTTCTTCATCAGGGCGATCAGCGGGCTGACGATGATGGCCACACCCGGGCTGATGATGGCCGGGAGCTGGTAGCACAGGCTCTTGCCACCGCCTGTTGGCATGATCACGAAGGTATCACGTCCCGAAAGCAGGGATTCAATGATTGCTTTTTGCTGGTCCTTGAATTCCCGGAATCCGAAATGTTCCTGGAGCGCAGCCGTGAGTTTTGATGAGGTGGTCGATCTGGTAGTTGTTTTCTTTCCAGGGTTTTTCTTTACAGTAGGCATCTTCATTTACGTTTTAGGCCTGATTGCCTTGGTGAAACAGCTTCAGAGAAGCCCGGAGTATCAAATAAAAAATTGATGGGTGAGGCAGGCTGGAGCCGTGAGTCAAAAGGCAAGCGAATTTAATCAAAGGCGCCCTGATTCTGCAGAGAAAATAGTTAAAATAACAACCATTTAGCGAAAGCACTTTGGGGACGA
>DASUVB010000422.1:0-2826 GCA_036373835.1 Flavisolibacter sp.
GATGTAGTGGGGAAAGCCATGCTGTACAGCCGCCATGCGGGCATCGTTGAAGCTGTCGAGGTTGCAGCAGCCGGTCTCTTTCTTGGAGCCGCCACTGGCCGAATAGTCCCATGTTTTCATGGTGATGCCCACTACTTCATAGCCCTGCTCATGAAGCATCAGCGCGGTTACGGTACTGTCGATACCACCACTCATAGCAACCAGGACCTTTCCTTTGCGGCTCATAGCGTGCAAAGATACAGCCTGGCAGCCGAGTGCGCCGCTTAGGGGATGTTAAGGTTGTGGCCGGCAACGTCAGGTGTCCTTCCCTTCAGTTGGGAGTGTATTGACGTGGAACACCGCATAGATCGGGCAGAAGCCGATGACCGCTGTCGCAGCAAAGACAATCCCCACTGCCAGCAGCACGATGCCCAGGATGTCGCTGATCATGCCGGAAAAAAACAGGGCAATGATCACAGCCGCAATCATCATCCGGATGAAACGGTCCGCAGTACCTAGATTTTGTCTCATGATCAATAGGTTGTACCTAAAATTCAGTCAACATTTCCCCATAGCCTATGACTGGCATCAGCCAACTATATGAGTTTGGCAATCAGCGGTCGGGGGACTCCAGGACAGATAATATTTATTTTATATTGCACCTGTGAAAAAGAACATCATTTCTTTTCTCATTCATCCGCTTAGTCTGGCAGGAATCATGGCTGTGGTGCTGCTGCTAAGGTTTGCACCTGATCCCACAGGCGCCTGGCTGGAAAACAGGATACCACCTTTTATTTCGTCAGCGCTTATCTGGATTTTCAGTATCGTTTCTTTCAACGTGGTCTTATTTTTTGTGATCGCTTTTTTCCGTGCAGGCAGCCAGGAGGCATGGTGGGAAAAAGATGAGCAGGAGGAGCAGGAGGAGCAGTGGTTTGACGTATTGATCCATTACTGGTTGAAATCAGCAGTGTATTGCCTGCCTCTTTTCCTGGCAGGGTGTGCAGTTTTCCTGGCCCTCGTCCCTGAACCGGGTAGCTATTTTTACCTGTTGCCGTTAATCGCGCTGGGGTATTTATTGAACCGGATGGTGCCATGGATCGCCCGTTGGATCAGCTCTTCGCGCGCTGGCCTGCGCTAAAGTTTGAAGCTGCTATGCTACTGCTTTGAATTTTGGTCCACGATTACACCGGTCTTGTTTTGAAAGCAGGTGGGCTTTCCGAACCTGTCCCGAACATGTCCCGAACATGTCCCGAACAAGGCTGCCTTCTCTCACTCCGGGCTCCAGGCTTCTGACTTACATCGCTGTCATCATACTGATCAAATTCATGATTCGCTCTAACGATGATCATTCCCCCGGCTTCATGCGGGGAATAATTTTAGCGAAACCGCTTTTATGAAGATCTTTTTACGCTCGGAGAAAACGATAAAGGACATCAACCGGGAACTGGCCGCAGTATTCCCGTATTTACGCCTTGGTTTTTTCAGGAAGCCGCACAAAGTGCACGAGGGATCTCCTGCCCGCGATGAAGTGCCTGCCTGCACGCAGCTCATCGAGATCACAGGCATATTACGCGAAGTTGTTGTAGAACTAAAAGGTTCCGATACCGTCAGCTCTGTTGAACAAAAGTTCCAGGACGTCATCGGGATTCCCGTGCAGGTGTTCCGCAGGCAGCGGGGAACCTGGCTGGAAACGATAGGGTCCGATGATCGGACCCTGGATGAGCAGAACGCATTGGGAGAAGAAGCATCCCACGTGCCCCGGCGTGACTACTCCGCGTTCGAAGCAGATATGCCGTGATGTCCCGGGGATGATTAATTTTGAAGTATCCCATTTTCCTCCATCCTCAGGAAGCCGCCTTTACGCACTCAAATCTACAGGGTATGAAAAAGTTTATCGCAGCCTTCGACGGCCTGAAATTTTCTGAAAGCACGCAGGAGTATGCCATTTACGCCGCAAAGAACTGTAATGCGCACCTGGTCGGGGTGTTCCTCGAAGATTTTACGCGACACCGTTACAGCATCGCGGAGGTGTCCACATACAACGGCGCGGATTTCGACGAACACCTGAAGGACCTCAATCACCAGGAGCAGGAAGAACGCGACCGTGCCGTTTCCCTCTTCGAGGAAGCGTGCACGCGCAACGGTGTGACCTTTACGATCCACCGTGACAAGAATATTGCGCTGCAGGAGCTGCTGCACGAGTCCATCTACAGTGACCTGCTGATCATAGATGCATCAGAAACCCTGAGCCGTTACAGCGAGAAGGCGCCGACACGGTTCATACGCGAGCTTTTGGACGATGTGCAGTGCCCGGTGCTGCTGGTTCCCCCGAAGTTTAAGCCGTTGCAGGCCGTGACGCTGCTGTATGATGGCGAGCCGTCATCGGTATTCGCTGTCAAGATGTTCAGCTACGTGTTCGACACGCTGTCCGTTGAGCAGGAGGTGATCTCTGTGAAGTCACAGGAAGAGTCGCTGCACCTGCCGGACAACCGGCTGATGAAAGAGTTCATGAAGCGGCATTTTCCCAATGCGGAATACATTGTGCTGAAAGGACTGGTTGAGGACGAGATCATCCGTTACCTGCAACATCACAAAAAGGAATCGCTGGTGGTGCTGGGTGCATACCGCCGGGGGCGGATCTCGCGGATCTTCCGGCCCAGCATGGCAGATACCTTACTGCGCCACCTGAAGGTGCCGCTGTTCATAGCACACAACAAATCATAGTACTCACTACCTGTTTCCCGCGGCGGTCGGGGTGTTGTTTAAATTTACCAAATGTATTTTGCCGGCTTTCTTGCTTGTGCGGTTGTTATCTTTTTTGCCGGGACGCGGCTTTCCTACTACGGT
>DASUVB010000423.1:0-2891 GCA_036373835.1 Flavisolibacter sp.
TTCGGTTGGACCCAACGTGGGGGAGCATTACGGAAACGCGGGCCCCGGTGAGCGGCGCGCCGGGATATCGCTTTTTCCCACATCGGTTGAAGGGAGAAGGCTTTTACCTGGCGTGCTTTAGAAAGGTCAATGGAAGTACGCCAACGCCGCCGAAAAGCAGGAGAAGAGAAAAAGCCTCCATGAAGGATGCAGCCGTTGTGCAGCCATGGATACAGGCGGAGGACCTTGCGATCATGCAGCATGGCAGTAATTATTTCGCATTCCCGTCGCATTTTTCTGATGAATTCCATCTATTGCAGGATACCCTTTACCTCGTATACGCCGGCGTGCGGCTGGGGCAGGTCATGCATGACAAATTCATTCCGGATCACGCGCTGGCCGTCAGTACCATCCGGAACCAGGGCATACCGCGCACGCCACTTTCCGCTGATGATGCCATCCGTTACCTGCAGCGGCGTGACATGACCATACACCCCGACCGCCCGGGCTGGCAGCTCGTTACCTTTCACGACCATCCGCTCGGATGGATCAATGCGTTAAAAAATCGTGTAAATAATTACTATCCAAAGGAAATGCGCATTTTAAAGGCTCAAAACGATTGAGCTTTTAAGAAATAATAGGCATATTTGTAGAGCTAACCCATGCAGAACCGGTACAGCCGGTAACAGTAAAACCATCCAAATGAAAAAATCATTCTTCCTGGCCATACTCCTGTCTGCGTGCACGCTTGTCTTTGGCCAGAACCTGATCCTTCACAATGATGCAAATGGCCTGTACCTGTCGCACACTGTTGTGGCGAAGGAGAACTTTTATTCGATCGGCCGGTTATATAACATTACTGCTAACGAAATTGCCGCCTCCAACAGGCTTGATATGTCCAGGGGGCTGAATGTGGGGCAGGTGCTGCGCATACCGCTGACCCCTTCAAATTTTTCCCAGACTGCCGAAGATGGGAAGCCGGTCTACTATGTCGTTGAAGCGAAAGAGGGCTTGTACCGGGTCAGCGTGAAGAACAACAATGTGCTAATGGCGAACCTTCGCAAATGGAACCATCTCGCCACAGATAATATTTCGGCAGGGCAGAAGCTGATCGTGGGATTTATCGTCTCGGGCGAAACAGCAGTGGCGCAGGCGCCGGCGACCGCTCCAAAAAAGGAAGATCCACAACCAATGAAACCGGAACCGGTGAAGGAGGAGATCAAAACGCAGCCTGCCGAAACCGAGGTGGTTCAGAAAAAAGAGGAGGTGAAGAAAGTTCCTCCCGTGAAACAGGCAGCCAACGTAACTGTCCCCCCCGGCAATGATGCCAATGGCGGCTTTTTCAGATCGCAGTTTGAAAAGCAGGTGAAGATGCATCCCGTTTCAACAGACAATACGGTTTCCGCAGGGATCTTTAAGACAGCCAGCGGATGGCAGGATGCGAAATACTATGCCCTCATAGATAACGTGGAACCCGGGACGATCCTGCGGATCACGAATCTTACCAATAATAAAGTGGTTTATGCAAAGGTGCTGGGTGCGATGAGCGGCATCCGCCAGAACCAGGGGTATGACCTGCGCATCAGCAATGCCGCGGCATCTGCGCTGGAAGTAAATGACACCGATAAATTCATTGTCCGCGTCAACTACTGAGGGGGCGGTACCCGCGCAGGAAATCTGATACCGGCATTTTTTTCTTGCCTTCGAGCTGCAGTTCCAGCACGCGTATCCATCCATCGCTGCATGCAAATTTCAGGAACGACTTTCCATCCGTGGAATAAGAACCGGGTGTTGCAGTACCGTCATAGTCTTTTTCCGAACGGAAGATCTTCAGCATTTTTCCATCCAGGGTCGTAAATGCGCCGGGGAAGGGGGAAAGACCTCTTACCAGGTTGTGCACGTCTGAAGCCGTCCGGTTCCAGTTGATAACGCAGGTTTCCGTGAAGATCTTCGGCGCATGTTTTTGTTCTGTTGCTTTGCGATGCGCTTCCTGCGGAACCTCTGAAATTGTGTTCTCGGCAAGGCCCTGAATTGTCTGAAGCAGCAGGCTGGCCCCTGCCTCCATCAGCTTATCGTGCAATTCTCCAGCCGTTTCATCAGGGCCGATAATGACCTTCCTCTGTAAAAGGATGTTGCCCGTGTCAATGGCGTGCTGCAGTTTGAATGTGGTGACACCTGTTTCTTTTTCATCGTTAATGATTGCCCAGTTAATGGGCGCGGCGCCCCTGTAGTCGGGAAGCAGGGAGGCATGAACATTAATGGTGCCCATGGGAGGCATATTCCATACCAGTTCCGGCAGCATGCGAAAAGCTACGACCACCTGCAGATCCGCATTCAGTGACCGCAGGGCTTCCAGGAAAAGCGCGTCACGGAGCTTTTCCGGCTGCAGGACGCGAAGGTCTTTCGACACCGCGTATTTTTTTACCGCGCTCTCATGCATTTTCATCCCGCGGCCGGCAGGTTTGTCCGGGGCGGTAACTACGGCCACAATATTGCATCCGGCCTGCACCAGGGCATCGAGTGAGGATACGGCGAATTCAGGTGTGCCCATGAATACAATGCGCAGCGCACGATAGTCCATAAAAAGATTTGCTGCAAAATTGCGCAAGCTTCATCACTCAAAGTCGGGATACAGCAGGTATTTTTTGCGGATGGTTTTGAATTCACTGAGCGCCGGTTCCCAACTGCTACGGATCTCCTGCTCTGACTTTCCTTCGCGGATCTGCTTCATCAGCTGGTCGGTGCCGGCAAGGCGGTTAAACCCGGCTTCGCGAAAGAATTTGTCTTTTTCGGGATAGAGCTGGTAGGCTTCGAGGAGGTATTTCAGCTGTATCTTCCCGTTTATCTTTTGCAGCACTTCCTCAGGGGTACCACTGACGTTCCATCCGTAGCAGACCTGGTCTTTGAACTTG
>DASUVB010000424.1:0-10247 GCA_036373835.1 Flavisolibacter sp.
ACCGCACCCTCGAAATAGACAGCTTCAAGATGCAGCCAACGCTTGAAAAAGCGGAATATTACCAGATCCACCAGGTACAGCAAACGCTGTACTACATTGAATTCGGCAAAATGCGCTTCGATAATTTCCGGCTGGATCAATACATAAGGCACAATATCCTTTCCGCTGACTCCCTGAGCATCAGCGGGCCGGTACTGGAATCATATATGGATCGCAGCCAGTTGAAAATAGTGGAAAGCCGGATCGGAAAATTCCCGCACCAGATGCTGCTGAGGACAGGCGCACGCATCAACATACGCAGTATCGGGATCGCCAACGGCACCGTCCTGTACACGGAAAGGAACAATACGGGTGTTGAAGGATCATTGCGCATCGACGGCCTTCGCATGCGGATGAAAAACGTTACCAATATGAAAGAGGTAATCGCTGCCAACAACATCTGCCAGGCAGACGTCGCGGCGATGATCTTCCAGTCAAGTCCCGTAGCAGGACGGTTTACATTTTACCTCGACTCCACGAACGGCAGGTTCGATTTTTCGGGATCCGTGCGCAACGTGTCGGCCGGCCAGCTTGCACCGCTGGCAAATGCGCTTTCCACGACACGCATTCGTTCCTTCACTATGAAGGAGCTGCACTTCGAAGTAACCGCGAACGATTATGATTCCCGTTCGAATGTGCAGATGCAGTACAGCCAGCTCGCGGTGGATCTTCGAAAAACAGACCCGTTGACACAGGAAGCCACGACCAAAAAATTTCTCACCAAAATGGTGAACCGCTATATGCTTGCGCCTCAGAACCCCGGCGCCGATGGCCGGTTGCGCGCCGCGAAGGATGTGCGCGTACAGCGCCTGGTAACGCAGTCGTTTTTTGGACTGATCTGGAAAAGCATCTTTGCGGGGATGCAGGAGATTATGATGCGGTAACGCTATCTTCATCTGATGCAACGCACGATCGTACCGGCAGCCATCTTTACCGGCAGCTCCTGGCTCCAGGAACATGCCGTTGTCGTGGAGAACGGTGTAGTCAGGGCGCTTGTTCCTGCCGGCGAAACGACCAGCGATGCAGAACATTATCCCGCCGCAATACTCGCACCCGCGTTCATTGATGCGCAGGTATATGGCGCAGCAGGAAAACTTCTGGCCAGTTACCCCGAAGCTTCTACCCTGCAGGTGATGGAACGTGCATACCGCAACCAGGGCACCTGCCGGTTCCAGCCAACGGTGGCCACCAATACCCTTGAAGTTTTCCGGGCGTGCATCGATGCAGTGCGCGCCTACCGGTCTCTCGGAGGAACGGCCGTGCATGGACTTCACCTGGAAGGTCCGTGGATCAATCCGCGGAGAAGAGGCGCACACCTGGAACACCTGATCCGCGTGCCCGGGCGTGACGAGGTGGGCGATCTGCTCGAATATGGCAGAGGCGTGATCTCCATGATCACGCTGGCACCTGAAGTTTGTACCGATGACATACTGGAACTCATTCTTTCGTATGGAATCGTTATTTCAGCAGGGCATAGTGATGCGACCTTCGACCAGGCGATGCATGCTTTTGAGCAGGGGGTTGCCGCAGTGACGCATCTTTTTAATGCGATGAGCCCTTTTCACCACCGCGCGCCAGGCCTCACCGGTGCGGCACTTGCGCATCAGCGCATTCACGCCAGCATCATCCCCGACGGGCATCACGTGGACTATCATGCAATCAGTATTGCGCAAAAAGTATTGGAAGACCGGCTTTTCGCGATAACGGATGCCGTTACCGAAAGCCACACCGGGCCGTACCGGCACCAGCGTGAAGACGGCAAATTCGTTTTTGACGGAACGCTGAGTGGATCTGCCATATCCATGGCGGACGCACTTTATAACCTGGTGCACCGGGCCGGGGTACCGCGGGAGGCTGCAATGAATATGTGCAGCCTGTACCCTGCACGTGTTCTCGGCATTGATAAAACGTACGGCAAAATTGCCCCCGGGTACCAGGGGCAATTCATTCTACTGGATAAGCAATTAAAATTGGAGGAAGTCCTTTTTTAAGCTTCCTGCTGGTATAGCTTCTTTATGACGTTTGTGGTACTGGAGGAACCAGGTGATGGTAAATGTCGGGATGATGTCAAGCCCGGGCATCAGTTCTTCAAAAAAGCTGAATGCACCGCCGAAGAATCCTTTAATGCCACCAAAGAGCTTCCAGTAAAGGATCGCGGATATGGGCGCCCACACCAGGTCAAAGAATTCTCCGAAGAACGGCAGCAGGTAGCTGGCGCAGCCCAGCATGTCGAGCAGCAGGCAAAGCGCCAGCGGCGGCAGCGGCTTCTGTTTCACCGGGAGGTAGCGGTCACTCTTTCGGAAGAATAGTTTTTTCATTAGCGTAAGACAGGTTTTAACAGTGATAATGACGCAGGATCTGCGGCAGGGGTTGTATGGCAGATTTCTTTAAGAAACCGTTGAGATACCGGGGAGTCCCGGAATGCCTCGTTGGCCTGGGTCACCGGTCCCTGAAGCCCGTTGCCGCCTGACCTGTCACCTGGACGCTGCCGGTGTGCAGCGAGACCGGGCTCACGCGAAGCATGCTAAGAACGCAGTGACCATGGTTGCCGAACAGACGCTGTGCGATCTTTAAACGATACAGGAGGAGGTAAGCGGGTTGGGGACATGAGGGAAATAAAAAGGGCAATGTGTACACATTGCCCTATGCTTGTTTTCAGAGGTCATCTTCTTCGTCTTCATCCACGTCATCGTCGACGTCTATAATAAGATCGTCATCATCCACTTCGTCTTCATCAAGGTCGTCTTCAAGTTCCACCTCAAACTCTTCTTCGTCGCCACTGAGTGCGTCTTCATCGCCGAGTACAAGATCCTCTTCGGTTTTCTCAAGGTCGTCATCTTCTATTTCCGCGTGCTTTCCGTTCACATGCCTGATTTCCGGGTCTCCGATTGGAGGCTCTATTAAAACATTCTTCATTTCGTTCCTACGTTCTTCAGCGGTCTTTAAAACATCTGTTTTCATACCTGCTTTTCAAACTATATTTAAAATTGCGTGCCAAAAATTTTAAGTGTGTGAATCATTTCAGGTACAGGCACTTACAACGCAGAGATATGAAGACTGCATTCAGGCTGTTGAGGATTTTTTTGCCAGCAGCATATCGCTATACGAGCCGGCGACGAAATCTGCTGTGGAAATCGAGAACAACCCAATGAACCGGTTGCATTGTTCCTGCAGCTGCTGCTCACTGAACGATCCGTCGCGGTCTATAGCTTCCACTTCAACAAAGCTCCCGAGTCCTTCAACGTTGTCGAAGTGGATCTTTACGTTACCCGAAAAAAAGATCCGCCGACGCTTGCTGACCACCACCAGCACACCGAGGGCCTGCGCCAGCACATTTTTCAGGTGTCCATCAGGGTTATGCTGATACAAAGTGACGTGTGAGGTTTTCGCCGAAGCGGCATCGCTTCGCCGGTAGTGAATGAGCGCGTTTTCTATAAGGCCTTCGCGCAGCTTCAGCCTGCCATCGTTCACCCTGAAATAGGTGTCCACCTGGTGGTCCTCTCCGGCAAATTCGGGGTGGAGGGGCGCCAGCAGTTTTTCAAGTGCAGCATTATCATGGCTGCGCGCTTTGAATTCAACAGTTAGTGGCATAGGTGCAAACAATAAAGGTTGGAAAAAATGCGTCGACGTGGCATAATTTTTCGTGCTTTGTGTGCAAATAAGCTTATGAAATCCTTCTTCTCCTCCACGCTGCTTCCCTGCATACTTGCGCTTTTTGTTCTTTCTTCCTGCGTATCACAGAAAAAATACAGGGCCGCATTAAGCCGCGAGCAGGAGCTCGCCTCACGTAATGAGCAACTTAACCAGACCATCACCCAGCTGCGCTCGCAGATCGGCACCCTGGAGACCGATAACGCCCGGCTCATCAAGCAGATCGACGATGCCATGAAACAGGCGGCTGACGCCACGGGGATGGTTAATATGACCCAAAAGCAACTGGAGGCCGAGCAGAAGCGACTCTGGGACCTGAGGCGCATACTGGACCAGCAGCGTGAAGCCGTGGAAGGCCTGCGTAAAAAAATGGCGGATGCACTGGTGGGATTCAGTTCGAATGAGCTGCAGGTGTTCGTCAAAAACGGACGCGTCTATGTTAGCCTGCAGGAAAACCTCCTGTTCCCCTCCGGGAGCGCCGTTGTCAACCAGAAGGGCCGCGAAGCGCTTGGAACACTGGCGCAGGTGCTCAATGTAAACCCCGACATCAACGTGGTTGTAGAAGGGCATACGGATTCTGTGCCCATTCGCGGCAGGTTCCAGGATAACTGGGAACTGAGTGTTGCCCGCGCTACTGCTATTGTGCGAATTCTTACGGACACCTATAAAGTAGATCCAGTGCGCGTATCTGCAAGCGGGCGCAGCAAGTACGAGCCTGTGGATACCAACCTGACTGCAGAAGGCCGCCAGCGAAATCGCAGAACCGAGATCATCCTGGCCCCGAAACTCGACCAGCTGATGCAATTGCTGCAGCAGGTGCCGGACGACACGGGAACCCAATAACATTGAACATTTCGAAACATCAGGAAATGGAAGATCTTTTTTCAACCAGCCTGGCTGTTGATAACAGGAGCATCAACTACCACGTTGTATTTGATCATGAAAAGTATGTGTTCCGGTCAGCGGGAAGCGAAGAGGAATTCCGCACGTTCTCCTTCCGACGTGAACACGATGAATGGGTTGACCAGGAAAAGTTGCCACCCGATCTCCGGCAACAGGCAATTGATGCGCTGGAAAAATATTTGCTGAAACAGCACTGATCAGGCCATCACTGCCACCATGGAAAGAGCAGGAAGGGCAATCGATTCATCGCCGGTGATCGTGACACGGCTGCTGGCCTGTTCCGGTCTCATGCCTTTCGAGAAAAGCTTCCACGCGGTGTCAGGGTCGATGCTGATCCGGGCTTGCGCATTACCAGTTTCAGTAGCCAGTTTCCAGCCTTCATTACTTTTTATGATCGCCCAGTCACCACCGGCTTCAGATGAAATATGCAGGTGCACGCGGGTGCCTTCGGGCGCATCAACGTTTTCATATGCTTTGGGCAGGGCATATACCAGTGTTGCAATGAACGGGTAAAAAAATTCCTTTGTGATAATACCGGGCTTTTGAACCGCGTCGCGGATCTGCTGCTGGTGCAGCCATTTCTCCGTGTACTCGCGCGCTACATGCATCCAGTTCCACCGGCCCTCCTCCCCGGCCCAGGTTACGTCGAAGATGGCCTTGTCGAATGGCTGCAGCAAAGCAAAAAACCGGCTGACCTGCGCTCCTGTCTGTTCATGCAAAAAGATCATGAGCTGCGGGCTGATGCGCCTTGCGGCGGTCACCCATTCCGCGTTGGTCTGGTTCAGCCAATTGATGATCCCCTGGTGCGAGAAATCGGAAGGGCTGATCCCGAAATAGCCGTCCCGTTGCATCGACAGGGCGCGTATGCTTCCATCAAGCAGGTGTGCGGCGGCATCTCTTACTTTCCACAACGGCGCGATCGTTTGCTGGTTCCATTCTTCTTCTGTCAGCGATCGCAGTAGCGACAACAGCTTTTCGTCAAGGGGTGCAAACAGTTCCCTCGCATCAACAGGGGGCCTGGTATTTACCGGATGTACTTCCATATTAAAAGGCTTAGTGCTGCTCCAACCGCACAACCGAGGATGGATGAATAGATCTTATCCCGCCGGTCAGTAACGGCAAACAGCGTGATCACGATCCCGAGGATGCCAAAGATGAGCCCCAGGAAAAAGCTTAACCAGTGCAGGTAAAATTCCGAGTGCTTCATCAGTAATTGACAACTTGTTCCTGGATCGCCTCGGGAAGCTCGCGCCATTCATACTGCTGGTTGCGCAGTTGCGGCTCGAAGCCTGCTTCGCGTATCGCGTCCTGTATCGTTTTATAGGTAAACCTGTGTGGCGCACCGGCGGCGCTGACCACATTTTCCTCGATCATGATCGAGCCAAAATCATTCGCACCGCCGTGCAGGCAAAGCTGCGCTGTCTGCCTGCCAACGGTAAGCCACGATGCCTGGATATTTTTGATGTTCGGAAGCATGATGCGGCTGATGGCGACCATGCGGATGTATTCATCAGGCGTCGTCAGGTTCTGCACGCCACGGATCCTTGCCAGCAGCGTGTCCACATCCTGGAAGGTCCACGCGATAAACGCCAGGAAGCCTTTGGCATGCTCCGGCTTCCGTGACTGCACTTCCCGGATCTTTACCAGGTGCTCGAACCGTTCTTCAAGTGTCTCCACATGCCCGAACATCATGGTAGCTGAAGTGGTAATATCCAGCTTGTGCGCTTCGTGCATGATGGCCAGCCATTCATCAGCGCCGCACTTGCCCTTGGAGATGAGCCGGCGCACACGGTCCACCAGTATCTCGGCACCCGCGCCGGGGAGCGAGTCCATACCGGCGGCCTTTAATTCCTTCAGCACGTCGTGGTGACTCATTTTCTCCATCTTGCAGATATGCGCCACTTCCGGTGGTCCCAGCGCGTGCAGCCTGATATCCGGGAATTCCTGCTTGATCTGCCGGAATGTTTTCGTGTAGAAATCCAGTCCGAGTCCCGGGTGATGGCCGCCCTGCAGCAGCAGCTGGTCACCGCCGTACCGGATGGTTTCGGTGATCTTCCGGCGGTAGGTGGGCATATCCGTGATGTATGCCTCCGAATGACCGGGTACACGGTAGAAGTTGCAGAATTTGCAGTTCGCGATGCACACGTTGGTGGTGTTTACATTGCGGTCGATCTGCCACGTTACCCTGCCATGGGGTACCTGTTGTTTCCGCAGCTCGTCTGCCACGTACATCAGCTCAGCCAGCGGGGCATGGCGGAACAGGTACAGGCCTTCCGCTGCTTCCAGGAACTCGAATCGCAGCGCCTTATCGTAAAGCGGGGATAGATTCATAGAGGCGCAAAGGTACAACTACCCCGGGCCAAAACTGATGAATGGTTTTGATGGGGACCAGCCTTATAATATTTTTAATACTTCAGCCGGTTTGCAACTTAAACCGGCTGCCGGCTGTCCTCAATGAAGATGCCCATGAAGAAGCTATTCCTCGTCATTGCACTTGCAGGCCTGCTGTCGGAAAGCCGGGCACAGGAAGAATTTATTGAACCCGCACGGCTGGTGACCCGCTTCAATTTCGTGCAGCTGACCGGGGGCGTCATCCTGATGCAGGGCCGGCTGGACCCGTTTCCCGACACCCTGAACTTTATTTTTGATACGGGAAGTGGCGGGATCTCGCTGGATTCATCCACGGCCATTTATTTTGGCCTGCAGCCCCAACCTTCCAACCGCACGATCCGCGGTATCGGGGGCATCCGTAATGTGAGCTTCCTGTACAACCGCACGCTGCACCTCCCTGGGCTGACGGTGGACAGCCTGAACTTTCATATCAACAATTACCAGATCCTAACCAGTGTTTATGGCGAACAGATCGATGGCATCATCGGCTACTCCGTCATCAGCCGGTACATCATCAAGGTGGACTACGACAGTTCAAAGATGGAGTTCTGGACAAAAGGCGCGATCCGGTATCCTTCCGGGGGCTTTCTCATGCGGCCTTCGATTAATCCTCTTCCCGTGCATGCCGCAAGAGTTCGTGATGAAAGGAACATAGCCACCCGCTTCCTGGTGGATCTGGGTGCGGGGCTCAATATGATGCTGTCCACTGAATTTGTGCGTGACAGCAACGTGCTGCGGAAAGGAAGAAAGCTGTATGCCAAGGAGGCCGAAGGCCTTGGCGGCAAGGTGGATATGCACCTGACCGTGGTGAAGGAGATCAGGATCGGGCCATACAAATTCCGCAACATCCCGGTGTATATTTTCGATGACGTGTATAATGTCACATCCTACCCACACCTCGGGGGGTTGATCGGCAGTGACCTGCTGCGGCGCTTCAACATCACGCTCAATTACGAAAAGCGGCAGATACACCTCAGGCCCAACGGGCATTTTCATGATCCTTTCGACTACTCCTACTCGGGGATCGAGCTGTATTATATCAATGGCATCATCATTTTGGGTGACGTGGCAGCGGGTTCCCCCGCAGAGAAAGCGGGCCTGAAGGAGGGAGACCAGGTAATTGCCATCAACAACGATTTCTCCCAAAGCCTGCAGCACTACAAGCTGACGCTTCAAAGTGCCGGTGACCGCCTGAAACTGATCGTGATGCGGAACGGCCAGCTGATGCAGTTTAATTTCAAGGTGGTAAGCATCATCCGGCGGTAGCGCATTTTTTACGGCCTTATGCCTGTTTTGGAATAGTTTTACAGCCTTAAATTTTGGCTTTGGTACATTTTGAAAGGTTTACGTTATCGAACGGGCTGAGAGTAATTGTGCACCAGGATACCTCGACGCCGATGGCCGTGGTCAACGTGATGTATGATGTGGGCGCCCGGGATGAAGATCCCTCCCGTACCGGCTTTGCGCACCTTTTTGAGCACCTGATGTTTGGCGGTTCCGTGAACATCCCGGTATATGACGAGCCACTGCAGATGGCCGGCGGCGAGAACAACGCCTACACAACAAACGACCTCACCAATTATTATATCCAGCTTCCCGCGGATAACCTGGAAACAGCCTTCTGGCTGGAAAGCGACCGCATGCTTTCCCTTGCATTTACCGACAGCAGCCTGGAAGTACAGCGCAAGGTGGTGTGCGAGGAGTTCAAGGAACATTACCTGAACAAGCCTTATGGCGATGTGTGGCACAAGATGCGCGAGCTGGCTTTCCAGGCCCACCCATACCGCTGGATGACCATCGGCCGCGAATTGTCGCACATTGAAAATGCGCGGCTGGAAGATGTAAAGAATTTTTTCTTCAAGCACTACCGCCCGGTGAACGCGATCCTTGTAGTGGCGGGGAATGTTACGGTTGACAACGTGCGCACGCTTGCAGAGAAATGGTTCGGCCCCATCGAGCCCGGGACAAAATACATCCGAAACCTGCCGCAGGAACCACAGCAAGAGCAGCCGCGCCACCTGGAAGTGCACGCCGACGTGCCGCTGGACGCGTTGTATAAGTGCTGGCATATCTACCCGCGAATGGATCACCGGTACTACGTGTCGGACCTGATCACCGAGGTGTTGAGCGGAGGCGGGTCGTCGCGGCTGTTCCAGTCGCTGGTGAAGGAAAAGCAGCTCTTCAGCAATATCGAATGCTATCATTTCGGAACGATCGATTCCGGCCTGCTCACGATAGAAGGCAAGCTGGTAAAAGGTGTAAAAATGAAGGACGCTGAAGCTGCGATAGCACTGGAACTGGAAAAGCTGAAAGCGGAAAAGATCGAAGCCGCAGAGCTGGAAAAAGTGAAGAACAAAACAGAGAGCATGATCGCTTTCGAGGACATGAGCATCATGAACCGCGCGAACAGCCTTGCATTTTACGAGCTGCTGGGTGATGCCACGCTGATGAATTCGGAGCTGAACCGTTACCAGAAGGTAACTGTCGACGATATCCATGACCTGAGTAAGGAGATCTTCAGGGAGGAGAACTGCAGTACACTCTGGTATTTATCCAAGAACTGAACATGACGATACAACAACCCGACCGCCAGAAACCGCCTCACATAAAAGATGCCGTAGAACTTGAACTGAAGCTGCGGCCCTATGAAAGGTTCACGCTGAACAACAATGTGAACGTATATGCCGTGAATGCCGGCGCAGAGGACGTGCTGCAGGTGGAATGGGTGTTCTATGCCGGCAACTGGTTCGAAGACCGGAACCTGGTAGCTGCCAGCACGAATTTCCTTCTGAAGAATGGAACGTCGCAAAAGAATGCCTTCCAGCTGAATGAACATTTTGAATATTATGGTTCATACGTGAACCGTAACTGCTACAATGAAACTGCCACCATTACACTGCATTGCCTGGCGAAGCACCTCGGTGCCTTGCTCCCGGTGGTAAAGGAAATGATCATTGATTCGGTGTTCCCGGAAGAGGAGATCAGCATTTACAAGCAGAACATGCAGCAACGGCTTCGCGTCAATTTAAAAAAATGCGATTTCGTAGCGGGCAGGCTGATAGATACCTACCTGTACGGCGAGCAGCATCCCTACGGACGCTTTACAAAATTCGAGGACTTTGACAGCATAGACCGCGCGCAATTAAAATCGTTTTACGACAACTATTACCGGGAGGGCCGCTTCGTGATGTTTGTGGCCGGGAGGCTGCCTGGCAACCTGGTCGCGCTGCTGAACCAGCACTTTGGCGACATTCCCACGGGGC
>DASUVB010000425.1:0-3605 GCA_036373835.1 Flavisolibacter sp.
GGTATTTGCCTTCACCATTGTTTTCATTCTGCGCTGCCTGCCACGTTGCGATCACATCTTCACGTGTCGTGAACGTGTTGTGCACCAGGATCGCACGGGATGCACCGCGCAGCTTTCCAAAAAAGCTTTGCAGGCTGGTGCGGCCGGTGGGAACATGATGTGTATTATCGATTCCCATCCGCCTGTACAATTCATTTAAATGCCCGCTGCCATCCCGGAAGAAATCATTCTCATATTTCGTTTCCTGGTTGTGTATCGTGACCACCCGGTCCCTGAAAAAAGGACGGATGCGGTCCCACAAGGTGTCCGAAACTGAGTACGGCGCATGTGGTACGATGGCATTATGCTTCGAAGTACCGTTTTCGGAAAAAACATCGAAGATCCTGCGCGAATGTTCAAACCTTTTGTCGGCAACCGCCGGCAGCCAGCCGCTTGCCTCGATGAAATTGTAATACCGCAGCCTGTTATGCTGTTTTGCGGGGCGTGTCAGTATATTATTACAGATATCCCCTACTGCCACGATGCCATTGCGGATCATCTCTTCCTCGGCCTGATCTATGGCCGCTGTGATCTCTTCTTCTGCGTGGTGCCGTTCGGTAACGACACGGAATACAAAATCCGCGAGGCCGGTCCTTTCCGGTATCATGCCCTTCATATGGCTGAGCTCCAGGTGGCAGTGGCAGTTGATGAAGCCAGGCGAAAGAATTCCCTCGTGCTGTTCAACATCTTCTCCCGGATCCAGCGGAAGCAGGTCCACCACACGTCCGTCCCTGTCTGTCAGCAGCATCCTGCCGGTCAGCATACGGCGGCCGTCAAAGATGTAATCTGCAGTTATTTTCCTGGGCTGCATGCGCTGTAAAATACATTGTTCATATCGTTCGTGGGCCATTCCCTAATTTTGCCAGCCAATTTTAATCATGCTGGATAAACTGGAAGCCATAAAAGCGCGGTTTGAGGACCTGGGAGTCGCACTGACCAACCCCGAGATCATCGGGGACAACAAGAAGTTCGGCCAGCTGTCGAAGGAGTACCGCAGCCTCGAAAAGATCGTCCAGGCCTACCATGATTATAAAAAAGTGCTGGACGATGTGTCTTTTTACCGCGAAGCACTCAATGGAACCGACGAAGAAATGCGCGAGCTGGCCAAGATGGAACTGCCCGCCGCCGAGGACCGTGAACAACAGATGACCAGCAGCATTCGCCAGATGCTGATCCCGAAGGATCCGCAGGACGACAAGAATGCCATTTTAGAGATCCGTGCCGGAACGGGCGGGGACGAAGCCAGCCTTTTCGCGGGGAATCTGCTGCGGATGTATGTGCGCTACTGTGAAAAACGGGGATGGAAGACTGCTATACTGAGTGAGAACGAAGGAACTGTTGGTGGTTTCAAGGAAGTGCAGCTCGAGGTGACCGGTGATGATGTGTACGGGACGCTGAAGTTTGAAAGTGGCGTGCACCGGGTGCAGCGCGTGCCGGATACCGAAGCGAGTGGCCGCGTGCACACCAGCGCTGCAACGGTGGCGGTGATGCCGGAAGCAGAGGAAGTGGATTTCGAGCTGAAGGAAAGCGACGTGAAGATGGAGACCGCACGCAGCGGCGGTGCCGGCGGCCAGAACGTAAATAAGGTGGAAACTAAAGTGCTGCTGACGCACATACCTACCGGAACGGTAGTGATCTGCCAGACGGAACGCACGCAGCTGGCCAACCGCGAAAAGGCGATGCAGATGCTGCGGACACGGTTGTATGAAGAGCAGGTGCGGAAGCAGGAGGAAGAGATCGCGCGGCACCGTAAAAGTCTTGTCAGCACCGGCGACCGCAGTGCCAAGATCCGGACCTACAATTTCCCGCAGGGAAGGGTAACGGATCATCGCATCGGCCTGACACTGTACAATCTCCAGGATGTATTGGACGGAAACCTTGATGAACTCATTGACGCGCTTCAGTTCGCGGAAAATGCGGAAAAGATGGCGAAGCAGAACTAACCCTGTAGAATTATTTTCCCGATCAACCGGGCATCCTGGTTTCACATGTGGGTCACGGTTATAGCTCCGTTCCTGATACGCAGCAGAAAAACGGGAATCACGAATTCAAATGAACGGGTCGGAGCGACGGACCGGAATCCGACTTATTGATCTTACTCATTTCACGGCCGATTCACCATTCAGGATTTAACATTCAGCAATCAAATTAGGAGTAAAGCCTTAGGAGGTTTTCGTCTTTTGGCATGTTTTTTTCTAATAAAAAAGTGTAGCCAGTTCTTTCAAATATACCCGGCGAATGTTTGGAATCCGTTAACAGTTCGCCTGAAACAATTGGCAGCATATTTGCGTTATAAATAGTAGTTCTTCTCACATAAAGCAGTCAATTTTCTCATAAGCAGTTAGTTTTGGTTGCGACCCCTGTTTCTACAGGGGTTTATTTTTTTTAGCCCCTGCCACGCGAACTGCCCTTAACCATACAAACAAACCCAGGATAATCCCTGCTGCGTCAGCCGTCCAGTCGTAAATATCAAATGAACGGTTGGGCACCCATGTTCCCTGGACCCATTCCACCAGCAGGCCGTAAATACCGGCAGCAATAATGATCAGCCATGTGTGTCCCGGGAATACGTTATTCCAGAGGAACACCAGGACGGCGAAAAGGCCGATATGGACCCATTTGTCGAAGTAGATCCGGTCCAGGAAATTCTCTTTGGGAAATGCCGTGGCAGGCAAAATGAACAAAATACTCATGAGGGTCAGCCAGCCCGCTGCCAACCAGGCGGACTGCAGCCATTTAGACCTGATGATGTCAGCCAGCTTATTCCTCAATGCACGTGATTATCCGATAAGAGCCTGGTATGCAGCAGCATCCATCAGGGCGTCTACATCTGCCTTATTGGCAACCTTCATTTTGACCATCCAACCTTCGCCGTAAGGGTCGGTATTGACCAGGTCAGGACTGGTATTCAGCTTCGGGTTGAGCTCCGAAATCGTTCCGGCTACAGGCAGGTACAGGTCCGATACAGTCTTCACGGCCTCCACGGTGCCAAATACCTCGCCGGCAGAAAGATCCTTTCCCACTGTTTCAATTTCCACGTACACAATATCGCCAAGTTCATGCTGTGCGAAATCCGTAATGCCGATCACGGCAGTTTCTCCTTCCATGCGAATCCATTCATGTTCCTTGGTGTAACGCAGACTTTCAGGAATGTTCATATCAGAAAATTATGGTGCAATATTACTGGTTTCAGGTTTATTGTCACCTGATTCCGGATGCAGAAAAGCGGGATACAACATCAATTACCAGCCGGTTGAATGAAGTTGATTCGGGTCATGTATGCACGGCTACGTCACGGGCGATGCTTTTTTCTCTTCACCAGCCTTACCTGGATGATCTTCACATCAGACACCGGGCGGTCGCGGTCCTGACCTGTACTGGTTTGCACCGCTGCAATGGCATCCACTACGTCAAGCCCGCGTACTACCTCACCAAATACCGTGTAGTTCTGGTCGAGCTGCGGCGTTCCGCCGATGGTTTTATATACATCGCGATGGTCAGCGGGCAACCTGTACCCGCGTAACCGTGCAATTTCAATGGAATCGAGTTGTGCATCGTTGAACGTG
>DASUVB010000426.1:0-3564 GCA_036373835.1 Flavisolibacter sp.
TGATCCCTGCTTTTTCCACTGCGATAAGCTCAAGGGTGTTCCCAAGCATGTTCATGTGGTCCCAGCCGATATTGGTGATGACCGACAATTCCGGCGTGATGATATTGGTGCTGTCGAGACGCCCGCCAAGCCCTGTTTCAATTACGGCCACATCAACGTTCCTTGTTGCAAAATACTCGAAAGCCATGGCAACGGTGATCTCGAAGAAGGAGGGATGCAGCTCGTCGATCAGCGGCATGACGCGCTGCGTGAATTCGGTTACGAAATCTTTGTCAGCCATGCTGCCGTTGATGCGGATGCGTTCCCTGAAGTCGTAGAGGTGTGGTGATGTGTAAAGGCCTGTTGTATAACCGGAATGTTGCAGGACGGATGCCAGCATGTGGCTCACAGAGCCTTTGCCGTTCGTACCGGCAACGTGTATGGTCCTGAACTGGTGTTGTGGATTGCCGAGGAATTCGCACAATACCCTGGTGTTCGTGAGATCCTTCTTATAAGCGGCACTGCCCATGCGGCTGAACATGGGCAGTGTCTTGTATAAAAATTCAATCGTCTGGTCGTAATTCATCCGGTGCAAAGATAGCGCTGCTAGCTGCGCACCTGGAACTTCATGGTAATGCGTTGCCTGAATCCTCCTTCGTACTTGGGGAAGTCCAGCTCGGCCGCACGCCTTTTGGCGATCTCGATCTGGTTACGGTTGGTAATGCTGGAGCCTGCAGGCTGGTAGCTGGCCGATATCAGGCGACCATTATCGTTCACGGCGATGTCGAGTACCACGGTACCACTTTCGGTAAAATCATCCTCAAAGCTCCTTGAAGGAATGTTCACTACGCGGATACCAAGGTTGCGGGGTGTACCGGTATAATCGCGTCCGGTAGGACTGCCACCAACGCGGCCCTGGTCGCCAGTTCCGCCTGCTATGCCTTCATTTCCGCCGGGGCGGTACGTGTCGGCCCCGTTTCCTCCCGTACCATTACCACCGGTCATCCTGCCAAGGACGGCCCTCGGACGGGGTGGCTGCGGCGTGGCAACTGTTTGCGGAGCAGTATTGGTCGTTCGGGTAGTCCGGTTTTCGCGGTTGATGGTTGTTGCGTTTGGCCGTGTTACGGTCGGCTTGATCACCGCCGGTGCGTCCGGGCTGGCGTCGTCCGTTTCTACATCACGGGCTACTTCATTCGAAGCCTGTACGGGTTGCGGCGGAACGTAGGCTTCCTGCTGGGCAGGCGCGGGCTCCCCGGGCAGCTCGGGCTGGTCGGTTCCGGAACCGGTATCACCGGTACCAAGGTTGACCTCAACATATTCCTCCATGACCGGCGGATCCTGTACGGGGACCGTCAGTTTCATCAAAATAAAAAGGAGCAGGAGGGAACCCGTGATGGCAGCAGTGATGATGGAAGCCTGGGTGTTCTTCTGTCTTTCAAAATCAACGGACATGGACGCGTAGTTATTCATACGAACAAAGTTTGCAGTGGTTAGACATAGAAACGAGTGAAAAGTTAGAGAAATTGCTTTTGAAATGCCAGTTTTCTGCGATGATTTAACAATTAACCTACCGAAGCGTACAGCCGGTATGGCAAAATCTTCATCAGCTGGGCTACCAGCCACCACCGGCGCGTGATGTAAGCGACCCGCCTCCGGTGTGAAATCGCTTTAACAATTTGCTGCGCCGCCTTGTCAACCGGGGCGGACCAGAATTGTTTACCCTGCGCCATTTTGGTTTTGACGAAGCCGGGCCTGAGGTCAGTCACCACCACGTCCTTCTTCATCCGTGCGGACTTGATGTTGAGGCCTTCCGCGTAATTGCTCATAAAGGCCTTGCTGGCACTGTACGCGGGTGCCCAGCTGTTGCCGCGCAGACCGGCAACTGAAGAAGTCAGCGCGATCTGGCCGTGTCCCTGGCGCACAAAAAAGTTGAACGCATACGCCACGATGTCGACAAAACCATTCACATTGGTGCGGATGGTGGTGGTTTCAATGGCATGATCGAGCTCTTTCGAAACCTCGCCGATGCCGGAATTGTAGATCAGCAGGTCCATGCCACCGAGTGCACTGATCAGCTGCTCCAGGTGGTGGTGGTTGCGGTCGTGCATCACGTTGAAGCAGGCTGTTTCAATTTGTGCAGGTGCCTCCTGGCGAAGGGTTTCCAGCAATTCGCTGCGGCGGCCGGTAGCGCCTACGCGCCATCCCATGGACACATAGATCACTGCAAGCGCGCGCCCGATCCCCGAAGTAGCGCCGATGATGATCACCTTTTTCATGACGGGACTAAATTAGTTGTTACGGTTGAGGGAAACTAAGATCGCAGATCGCAGATCTCAAATCTAAAATGGCAGATCGAAGATCTCAGATCTCAGATCTCAGATCTCAGATCGAAGATCGCAACGCTTTGGTTACTTGTCTTACGAAAACATTGGGCTGGCAGGGGTTAGGATCGCGAACCGCGAACCGAAAACTGCGAACCGAAAAGGAGGGCAGCAACTCCGAACAGCGGCCCGAAAGCAAGCAGCCACAGGTTGGAGGGCGATGATTTAAATAACTGCTGCATTAACTGGATGCTGACGATGGTGATGGCGAAACCGATGGAGGTGACGATGGTTAATGCCGTGCCCTTGTACGCCGCTACGGCGGTTTGTGCCACCAGGGTGGAGAACTGCGGCGAATCCGACACCACCGTGGTGCCCCACAGCAACAGGAATACGAGGAAAATCGTGGCGGGCCAGGCAAAGGCAAGCACGGCAAGCAAACAGCAGCTTCCCGAAACAAGCAGGGAAATGAGTGCAATATTTTTGCTCCCGAATTTTTTAGAAAGGTGTCCTCCGGCGATGCAGCCCACGGCGCCGGCAGCGATCACGAGGAAACTCCACAACGGGATGTTGAGCGCATCGCTGTTCATGCTGTTGTACTGCTGCAGCACCAGCGGAATAAAAGCCCACATCGTGTAGAGTTCCCACATGTGCCCGAAATAACCGAAGGCGGCCGACCGGAATGCGGGCGAACGGAACGCAAGCAGGAAAGCTGCAGGTTCAAACTTCTTTCTTTCCAGCGAAGCCTTTGACGGCAGTAACAACAACATCAGTACACCCCCTGTGATGGCGAGGGCTGAGGTAACCAGCAATACTTCCTTCCACGGCAGGTGGTATACCTGCGAACGCAACAAATGCGGGAAAGCCGTACCCAGCACCAGCGCACCGACGAGGTAGCCCAATGCGTTGCCGGTCTGCCGGGGAAAAAGATCCGCCGCGATCTTCATCCCAACCGGGTAAATGCCTGCCAGGAAGAACCCGGTGATGAAGCGCAGCACGCTGATCGATTGCATGTCGTCAGGCACCAGGATCACTGCAACATTTGCGGCAGCAGCAATGATGCTCGACATAAAAAACACCAGCGTTGGTTTGAAGCGGTCAGCAATCGTAAGAATGGCGAAAACAAGGGTGCCGCTGATGAATCCGAGCTGCACCAGGGAAGTGATGCCGCCTACGGCACCCGGCTCCCTGCGGCCGATCTCACCCAAGATGGCATTGCCCGCAAACCAAAGCGATGTGCCTGCAAATTGTGAGAATACGATCA
>DASUVB010000427.1:0-2436 GCA_036373835.1 Flavisolibacter sp.
TCTGGTCGAACAGGTTCCAGGAATCCTGGTAGGCCAGTGTTCCGATCCCGTTCTTATACAGTTCCCACCAGGGGTTAAACAGACCTCCTGACCGCACTTCCTTGCGGTTGCCCTTTGCCTGGAGCACCGCGGCCACGCTGGTGTTCACCGGGTCATCGTTCAGGTCACCCATGACCACGATCTTGGCGCCTGGTTCGGCCTTCAGGATCGAGTCCATATGGTTCCTGCATACCTGGGCAGCGGCCTCGCGGGCAGGGGCGCTTCGCTCCTCACCACCACTCCGGCTGGGCCAGTGGTTCACATACACATGCACCGGTTCTCCATCCAGCCTGCCCTTTACCCACAGGATGTCGCGGGTGAAATACGCATCCTTTGACCCCCCGGGAAGCTGAACGAATAATGGCGCGCATTGCTCCACGGAAAAATATTTCGGGTTATAGTACATGGCCACGTCGATGCCCCGGGCATCTTTCGAGTCAAAATGGACAAATTTGTAAGCGCGCTTTTTCAGCAGCTCGTGGTTGGCCAGGTCTGTCAGAACAGTGTCATTTTCTATTTCGGCTACCCCCAGAAGCGCCGGGCCGTCCGGGTTCATGTCGGTACCCATCTGGGAAAGCACCGTGGCCAGCTTGGTCAGCTTATCGTTGTAAATTCGTGTATTGTAGTTTTTAGGTCCCGCCGGGAGGAATTCTTCGTCGTTGATTGCCGGGTTGTCGATGGTGTCAAAGAGATTTTCCAGGTTATAGAAGCCGATTACGGCAACCTTGTAGGCCTGTTTCTGGCCATGGGAAACGGAAAAAACGAGGCACAGGATCAGGGAAAAAAAGATGCTTTTTTTCATGGCGGCATTTAAATTCGGCGCAAACATACGCTTTCCAAAGACGGCGCCCAGCCTGAATTAGATGGATGTTCGTTAAAAAAATATGATGTGACAAAAATCAACGACGAGGTATGGGCCCTGCTTGCTACATTTGCCCACCTAACAACACTGCTCATGCTCAGATCCAGACTGCTGCTGTTGCTTTTGTGTGCCGGGTTCCTGGCATCTGCTCAGCAAAGAAATCCGACCGACACCCTGCCCAAAAGAGATTCGATTCTTTTGGATGAAATCAAGGAAAATGTGATGGACAATATTCCTGTCATTTCCCTGGATGAAAATGACATGGGTGACGGCGCCTCCCAGAATATTTCCTCCGTGCTTACCGCCGGACGTGATCCTTTCTATTCTGCGGCCTCATTCAATTTCAGCGCCGTTCGTTTCCGCATCCGCGGTTATGACAATGACCTTTTTGGTACCTATATGAACGGTATCCCGATGGACAACCTCGACAACGGGTTCACACCGTACGGTTTGTGGGGTGGTCTGAATGACGTAATGCGTAACCGCGACGTGTCCTTCGGGCTGCGGCCAAACACCTTTGCCTTCGGCGATATCGGGAGCAACACCAATATCGACGCACGGGCCAGCCGCCAGCGTGCGCAGACCAGTTTCAGCTATGCCCTCTCCAACAGGAATTACCGCCACCGCTGGATGTTCACGCATTCCACGGGCATGAGTAAGAAAGGATGGGCGTTCAGCTTCAGTGGCAGCCGCCGCTGGGCCGAAGAAGGATATGTTCCGGGAACCTATTACAATGGCTGGAGCTATTTTGCTGCTGTTGACAAACGCATATCACAGCGACACCTCCTTTCGCTGGTTGCTTTCGGCGCGCCCACGGAGAACGGCCGGCAGGGTTCCTCCGTCCGCGAGATGCTGGACCTGGCGGGTGACAACTTTTACAACCCCAACTGGGGCTACCAGAATGGTGAAAAAAGAAACGCCAGCATCGGCAGGAGCCACCAGCCGGTGATCATACTCACACACGACTTCCGCCTAAGCAACAATACGAGTCTTGTTACGGGTGCCGGGTTTTCCTTCGGCGATCGTAGCGTGACAGCCCTTGACTGGTACAATGCTCCGGATCCACGACCGGACTACTACAGGTACCTCCCCAGCTACACGGCAAAATGGGCCAGCGTCCCGGATTCTGTCCAGGGTGCGCGTGTTGCGGAGCTGATGCGCAATGACATCAACCTGCGCCAGATCAACTGGCAGCGCCTGTATGACGTTAACCGCGCCAGCTACATGACCATACAGAATGCCAATGGCATTGCAGGGAATACCGTTAGCGGTCTTCGCTCCAGGTATATTATTGAAGAACGTGTGATCAACACCCAGCGGCTGAACCTGAACAGCGTGCTCAATACACGTATGGGTAGCCATACTGATTTTTCTTTCGGCGCTTCCTACCAGGCACAGAGAAACCATTACTTCAAGCGCGTCGATGACCTGCTCGGCGGTGATTTCTATGTGAACCTGAACCAGTTTGCCGAAAGGGATTTTCCTGCTGATAATAATGCCAACCAGAATGACCTGAACAACCCGAACCGCATCGT
>DASUVB010000428.1:0-5103 GCA_036373835.1 Flavisolibacter sp.
AGGGGCGACACAGAAATGTTGAATGTTGAATTTTAAATGTTGCCGACCGGATAAGCGGTTTTTTTGATTAGCTCCGTAGGAGCGACAGTTCGGTAGAAACAAAAAGATTGAAATGAAAATTAAGCCCCGTAGGGGCGACACTGCTGCTGTATTATTGTGTTGTGTCGCTCACGAAACGATCATCAGCTTCGCATAATTAAGCATGATCTTCTTTTCGCCATTCGATTCGAACTGGATCGTCGCCACAGGATTGTGCGCGGACCCTTCCAGCCTGGTGACCACACCAAACCCAAATTTCTGGTGCTCCACCCGCATACCCATTTCGAGTTTGGAGATATCGCTGGGAACAAAATTTTCAGACGGTACGTGCACACTTTCTTTTGGTCGTGTCGGCGTGTTGCCGCTGACCAGGGTGGACACGAAGTTTTTTTCCTTACCCGCAGTCGCACCGCCGCCGAAGCCGCGTTGCATTCTTTCAAACGCGCTTCCCAGCAGCCCGGGTGCCGTCTGGTTCCTGGCGCCGCCGCCGGCAAATGACCTGTCAATATACTCCTGCGGTATTTCGTCGATGAAACGGCTGGGATCATTCTGCTGCAGGGTGCCGAATTTATACCGCGTGTTCGCGTAGGTAAGAATCAGTCTGGTCTTTGCCCGCGTTATCGCAACATAGAATAGCCGGCGCTCTTCCTCCAGCTCTTCACGCGTGTTGATGCTCATCGCATTTGGAAACAGCCCTTCTTCCAGTCCGCCGACGAAGACAACGGGGAATTCCAACCCTTTGGCGGCATGGATGGTCATCAGCTTCACGGTGTCTGCGTTAGGGTCCTTTTCATCAGCATCGGTCAGCAGCATGATCTGCTGCAGGTAGGCGGCCAGGCTTTTATCGCCCACCTCACCGCTTTCCTCGCTCATCGGGGTTTCGGTGAATTCCTTAATGGAGTTCAGCAGTTCCTGGACGTTCTCGTAGCGTTGCACCCCTTCCGTGCTCTTGTCATTGAAAAGCTCTTTCACGAACGCTGTCTGCTTGCCCACGTGAAAGGCGACGTCGTAGGCGTTCCTGCTTCCCAGCATGCTGTGAAAGCTCCGGATCATCAGCACGAATTCTTCGATCGCATTCAGGGTTCCCGCCTTGAAACCGAACATGGGGGCATTTTCCAGCACCTGCCACATGCTGATGTTGTGTTCATTTGCAGCCAGGATTGCCCGGTCAACCGATGTTTTGCCAATGCCGCGAACCGGGTAGTTGATGATCCTCTTGAGCGCTTCTTCATCCTTCGGATTCACAATGATCCGCAGGTAGGCGATGTAATCTTTGATCTCCTTGCGCTGGTAAAATGAAATGCCGCCGTAGATCGTATACGGAATGTTCATGCGCCGCAGGCTTTCTTCAAAAGATCGGCTCTGCGCATTGGTTCGGTACAGGATGGCGAAATCGCGGTTGTTGTAATGGTTGCGAAGGCGCTGTTCCTGGATGGCATCTGCCACGAAGCGGCCTTCATCGTTATCTGTCATCGTGCGTACCAGCCGGATTTTTTCGCCGGGAGCGTTTTCAGTGAACAGCGTTTTGGGTATTTGTCCCTTGTTGTTGCTGATGATCTCGTTCGCAATGCTCAGGATATTCTGCGTGCTGCGGTAATTCTGCTCAAGCTTGATCACCCGCACTTCATCATAGTCCTTTTGGAACTGGAGGATATTCTGTATGGTGGCACCGCGGAAAGAATAAATGCTTTGCGCGTCGTCACCGACCACGCACACATTTTCGTGCACGGCACCCAGCAGCTTGATGATCTCGTACTGTGCCGGGTTGGTATCCTGGTACTCGTCGATCAGCACGTATTTGAATTTGTGCTGGTATTTGTGCAGTACCTCGGGGAATGTTTTGAGCAGCTCGTACATTTTGAACAGGAGGTCGTCGAAATCCATGGCGCCGTTCTTAAAGCAGCGCCTGCTGTAAGCGTCATAGATTTGCCCGATCATCGGGCGGTTGGCGCGCATATCCTCCTGCTGTATAAAATAATCTTCGGCGTATTCCTTCGGGCCCACGAGGGCGTTCTTGGCCCCGGAGATCCGGTTATACACCGTGTTGGGTTTATAATGCTGTACATCCAGGTTCAGCTCGTTCACAACGGCTTTGACAACGCTTTTGGAGTCGTCGGTATCGTAGATCGTGAATGCATTGGGATAACCGATCCGGTGTGCTTCGGCGCGCAGGATGCGGGCAAAGACGGAGTGAAAGGTGCCGATGTACAGGTTGCGGGCCTCCCGGTTGCCCAGGATGTGCTCCACACGTTCCTTCATCTCGGCGGCCGCCTTGTTGGTAAAGGTCAGCGCCAGGATGTTAAAGGCATCCACGCCATTAGCCAGCAGGTGTGCGATCCTGGTGGTTAAGACCTTTGTCTTCCCGCTGCCGGCGCCGGCTACGATCATCAGTGGCCCTTCGGTAGTCAGTACGGCCTCACGCTGCCGGTCGTTCAATCCCTTCAGATAATCTTGCATATTTTGAGCACCCTCAGCTTGAGAACGGGTGGATGTGGCGAAGGTAGTTTTTTGGGCGCGGTTTGCAGGCGCTATTTTCCCCTGAAACCCAGGGGGAAATGTTGATAAATTCTTTGGTGTCAACGCGCTTCACCCGAACGCGGAAAAACTTTTTCGCACGTGAAGCGGTTCCGGATATACTCATTAAAGAATGTGCCGGCCGATCCCTCGCATTCGATATAAAGCAGGAACAGCTTCCACATACGCGGCGCAATGTCGTAGTAATGGTAAACATTTCCCGTTCGGAATTCGATTTCAAGGAGCGCTTCGTCCTCCCGGTAGCAAATACGGTGAATGGTCGATGACCTGGGGGTGTACAGCGTTGAAGACATTTTAATGGGTTTCAGCGACATACATAAAAATTATACCATCAGCCTGTTTTCCGGAGTAGTGCAGCCTGATTATTGCATGCCATTTGCAGGTTAAAAAGCATGGTACGAAGATTTGCAGGAAAGGTTAAGAAATTCTGGGCAGGGCTTGCACTGTTGTCGGTGGAAATGGCAATCGTGCTCGCGCTTTTCAGTGGCGCGCTGGTGGCCGTTGTGTTTATTACACGACGCATTTTCATACATAAAAAGGTGGAGTTTGACCACCGCGTGTTCGACTACCTGCAGCAGCACGTCAGTGAACGTAATAACGAGATCATGCTTTTCTTTACATTTCTCGGTAAGCATGATTTCCTGATCCCCGCAAACCTGGTGATGATAGCGTACTTCCTCGGCAAACGTCACCGTTGGTATTCCATAAAAATTCCTGCGATCGCCATCAGCAGCCTGGGGCTGATGTTCGGCCTCAAGCATTTTTTCAACAGGCCACGTCCCGAGATCCCGTTACTGGAAGAAGCCAAAGGCCTGAGCTTTCCGAGCGGCCATGCCCTGATGAGCGTGACCTTTTATGGCCTGCTGATCTACATCGTGTATAAGGGCATAGAGAATAAGGGATGGAAATGGACGCTGATCGCACTGCTGGCGATACTGATCATGATGATCGGCTTCACGCGTGTGTACCTGCGGGTGCACTACGCCAGTGATGTTATCGCCGGCTATTGTATCGGGTTCCTGTGGCTCGTCTTTGCCGTCTGGATGCTTAATAAAATGGAGAAATACAGCCGCCGCAACCTCGACCCGATCGTTCAGCGCGAGGCACTCGTTGCCGATGCAAAGGCCGCTGCGGAAACTACCGGTTGACAGTATCACGCTTTTCCGTATCCATACGGTCTTCCATCGCCGCCGTATCCGTGACGCTGCCGGGGGCACCGCGCATGGTGTCTGCCAGCGCGCCGTTGGAATCTATGATACCGGTGCCATCGTCCACGCTGCCGCTTTCACCCTGGTTGTTGCCGCAAGAAAGTGTAAGTGTCGATGCAAGAAGGAGCGCGGCGACAAATAACAATTTTGACTGCTTCAAGGTTGTCGATTTAGGTTTCCGGAGTCGGTCCTGTTGGTATCCTTCTGAAGTTGGACAGCCGTGGTATCGTCTGTGTCTGTATTGTCGAGGTCATGGGGGGTGGCGGTGGTCTCGGTGTTACTGCAAGCCATCATGAACATGGCTACAAAGAGCGCGATGATCTTTTTCATAGCCGGGGTTTTCGTTAATGAGGTATGTCATGCAAGTATTTTGCCATGCCCGCCGGACACGGCGTCTGGCGGCCGGACCCGCGCAGGGTTTTTGCAGGAAAACCACGATTAATTAACGATTTGGCCTTGATGTCGCTCCTGTAATGGCGTACCTTTGCGGCCTCAAATTCCAGGGAATGATCTCAGTTAATAATGTGTCGCTGTCGTTCGGCAAGCGTGTTTTGTTTGATGAAGTGAATATCAATTTCACCCGTGGCAATTGCTACGGCGTGATCGGTGCCAATGGTGCGGGCAAATCCACCTTTCTCAAGATCCTGTCCGGGGAGATTGAGCCGAATAAAGGCACGGTGGATATCACCCCCGGCGAACGCATGGCAGTCCTGAAACAAAACCATTTTGAATTCGACGAGCATACGGTGCTGAATACAGTGCTGATGGGCCATAAGAAGATGTGGGATGTGATGCATAAGAAAGATGCGATCTACCTGGATCCTAATGCTACTGAGGATGATTACATGCTGGCGGGGCACCTCGAGGCGGAGTTCGGTGAAATGGGCGGTTATACCGCGGAAAGCGATGCCGCTACCCTGCTCAGTGAGCTCGGAGTGAAGGAGGAGTTTCACCAGAGCCTGCTGAAGGATATCCCGTCGAACCTGAAAGTCCGCGTGCTGCTGGCGCAGGCACTGTTCGGGAACCCCGACATCCTGCTGATGGACGAGCCGACGAACGGGCTGGATATCGAGACCATCGGCTGGCTCGAGAACTTCCTGGCGGATTATGAAAATATTGTTCTCGTTGTGTCCCACGACCGTCACTTCCTGGATGCCGTTTGCACCCACGTGGCAGATGTCGACCGTTCCAAGATCAAGATTTTCACGGGCAACTATACTTTCTGGTACGAGTCATCGCAACTGATGGCCCGCCAGCTTACAGACAAGAATAAAAAGGTGGAGGAAAAGCGTGCCGCCCTCCTTGAGTTCATCGCGCGAGT
>DASUVB010000429.1:0-2029 GCA_036373835.1 Flavisolibacter sp.
CAGCTGCACCTGAGCAGTTGATGTGGTCAACGATGTCTGCAGCGAGCCCTGCGAGGGGTTTGTTCAGGCCGGAACCAAACATCGCGTCCACAACGATATCATGCGTACCGATCTCCGGCAACGGTATACCAGGTTGCATGAAGCTGACCTGGAACTGTGGAAGTTCATGCAGCCTGCGGAGGTTTTCCTGGAAGTCACCAGTTCCCGGTTTCCCGTATTCAAGAATGTGTACGTGCACCTGGTAGCCCGCCTGCAGCAGTATGCGCGCGATCGCGAGGCCATCGCCACCATTATTTCCCTTGCCACAAAAAAACCGGAATACTTTATCCTGCCAGGGCTGCGAAGTGAGCCATTGAAAACAGGCCCTGGCCGCCCGCTCCATCAGGTCGATGGATGCGACAGGCTCATTGTCCATGGTGTATTTGTCCCATTCCCGGACCTGGTCTGCGGAGAAGATTTGCACCGGAAAAATTTTGCATCATCATTCGTCACTTTCATCATCCCGCCCGTCGTAACTGCCAAACAAGTTATACATTTTTTTGGCAGTGGTATAGATGCCGCGGTTAAAGCGGTTGCCAAGGATGATGATGGTTCCGTATTCATCCTCCAGCCGCGCGTATATGGTATTGAATCCATGCCAGCGGCCGGTATGGTACACCACTTTTTTATTATTGGGCAACATCAGCAGCCGCCAGCCGAGACCGTAATTTCGGACGCCGGGTTTTTCATTGCTGTAGGGCGTGGCAGCCGAATCGAGCATCTGCTTCGACAGGATCTTCCCTTCATACAATGCAATATCCCATTTCAGCAGGTCGCGCGGTGTGGAGTAAATATTCTTGTCGCCGTAGGGACCGTCTGAAAAATCAAGGGTCCATGGTGCTCCGTTCGGCTGGTAGGACTGTGTTGCCAGCGGCTGGTTCGCCTGGTGCACGAAAGTGTTTTTCATCTCCAGCGGATCGAAGAACGTCGCCTTCATGTAGTCGGGAAATGTCTGTCCCGTTACTTTTTCCACGATCGATGCCAGGACCACGTAATTCGTATTGCAGTAATTGAAATGCCTGCCCGGCAATACTGCCTGCGGTGGCTGCCATTCCATCAATGTTTTCAGGATGTCCTGGTTGGTCGCCTGCTGTGTTCGTGGCCACGGACTTTTTTCCATATAGTACAGGTAATTCGGCAACCCGCTGCGATGGCTCAGCAGCATCATGATTGTAACGGGATATGGAAAGCCGGGAAAAAATTTTGACACGGAATCGTTGAGGCTGAGCTTTCCCTGCTCTGCCAGCTTCAGCACGGCAGCTGCGGTCAGCGGCTTGGTGGTAGAAGCGATCTGGAAAGGAGTTTCCGGCGTAATGGAATCCTTCGCTTTCAGGTCACGGAAACCACGGTAGTTCTCATACACGATGGTACCGTTCTTGGCAACCAGCACAGCGCCATTGAACGATGTGCGGAAAAGACCCTGGTTCAGGAGGTTCTCTATCGCGGTGGTGTAGTGTTGTTTTTCTTTTTCCGAAAGTGGAGGGAACTGGAAGCGGGCGACGGTGTCAACCTTCTTTACGACAACGTTTTGCCGGCTCTGCGACTGGCAACTGCAAATAAAAAGCAAGGCAAGGGCTGCAATAAAAAAGTTTTTCAAGAGACGTTGATTTTAATCGCTTCAGATTCGTAAAAATATCTGTTTATTATCAGCAAAAACAACTCCATTCCCCAAATTTTAACAGCCAATACCCATATTTGTACCATGGATGCCGCCCGGACCAGTTATCCACGCGAGAAGATCCGCGTGCTGCTATTGGAGAATATCAGCGATACGGCTGTCAGGAATTTCACCAGGCAGGGTTATACGCAAATAGAGAAGTTCTCAAAGGCATTAACGGAGGATGAGCTGATCCATACCGTTCGCAATGTTCATATACTGGGCATCCGGTCCAAGACGCAGATCACCCGGCCGGTACTGGAAGCTGCCCGCAAGCTGCAGGCCATCGGATGCTTCTGTATCGGTGTGAACCAGGTGGACCTGACGGCTGCC
>DASUVB010000430.1:0-2050 GCA_036373835.1 Flavisolibacter sp.
GTTCCGCCTGATGGGGAAGCCGTGGCTGGTCAGCGCGGGGACGCGGCTGGCACCATGGTCCATACGAGCCGGACTACCGGTGAAAGGTCTTATCCGCAAAACTATTTTCCGCCAGTTCGTTGGCGGGGAAACCATGGAAGAATGCAAGCCGGCCATTGAAAAAATGCGGCAGTACCATGTGCAGGTGATCCTCGACTACGGCGTGGAAGGCAAGGAGGGCGAGAAGAATTATGACCAGGCCTGTGAGCAGTTCATCAGGGTGATCAACTTTGCTGCAACGCAGCCGAATGTTCCCTACATGAGTGTGAAGGTAACGGGCATCGCGCGATTCGGGCTGATGGCGAAGCTGGACCAGATGATGCGGGCATCGTCGGCACCAACACTGATCGCACGCTACAAGGGCGCCGTGCAGGCGCTGAACGCCGAAGAAAGTGCAGAATGGCAGCGTGTGCACGACCGGATCCGCAGGATCTGTGAAGCAGCAGCCACAGGCGGCGTTGGCTTCCTGGTCGATGCGGAAGAGACCTGGATCCAGGAACCGCTGGATGCGCTGGTGATGCTGATGATGGACCAGTACAACAAAACGCGCCTCGTGATTTACAATACGCTGCAGATGTACCGCCACGACAGGCTGCAGTTCCTGAAAGAATCCTTCGAAGCAGCGCGGCAGCGTAACTTTTTTCTGGGCGCCAAGCTGGTTCGTGGTGCTTACCTGGAAAAGGAGCGCAAGCGAGCGGCTGACATGGGCTACCAGGATCCCATGCACCGGGACAAGGAGTCAACCGACCGCGATTATGATGATGCCGTGCGTTTCTGCATTGACCACATCGACAGGGTTGGTCTGATGGTGGCTTCGCATAATGAAAGAAGCAATATGCTGGCAACAGAACTCCTGCGGGAGAAAGGCCTTCCTCTGGATCACCCGCATGTGCACTTCAGCCAGTTGTATGGCATGAGCGACAATATTACCTACAACCTGGCACGGGCCGGCTGCAGCGTGAGCAAGTACCTGCCCTTTGGTCCCATCAGGGATGTTATTCCTTACCTGATGCGCCGCGCTCAGGAAAATACGTCGGTCGGCGGTCAGACCAGCAGGGAACTGTCACTGATTGAAAAGGAATTGAAGAGAAGGGGATTGTAGTTGGAGGGTGGTGTACTCATCACCTGCGGCGCATTGCATTTTCCTTTGTATTTTGCACCCCCGGGGCTGTTAGCTCAGCTGGTTTAGAGCATCACGTCGACAACGTGGGGGTCGTTGGTTCGAATCCGACACAGCCCACCCCGAACCTCCCGCACACGCGGGAGTTTTTTATGCACACGCTGCGGGCACTATCCCCGGCTGACAGGTTTTCTGATTAAATTGCCGCATGCAACAATACCTGGATCTGCTTCAGCATATTTTAGATCATGGTGTTCGGAAAAGTGACCGGACCGGCACGGGAACCCTCAGTACATTCGGGTACCAGATGCGCTTCAACCTGCAGGAAGGGTTCCCGCTGGTGACAACCAAAAAGCTGCATCTTAAAAGTATCATCCACGAATTGCTCTGGTTCCTGAGAGGTGAGACCAACACCGCGTACCTGAAGGAACACGGTGTCAGCATCTGGGATGAATGGGCAGATGCGCAGGGCGACCTCGGACCGGTGTACGGTAAACAATGGCGCAGCTGGACAGGTGCCAATGGTGAAACAATCGACCAGGTGTCGGAAGTGATCCGGCAGATCCGCACCAACCCTGACAGCCGCAGGATGATCGTGAGCGCATGGAATGTGGCAGAACTGAAAGAGATGGCACTGATGCCATGTCATGCCCTGTTCCAGTTTTATGTTGCTCCTGCGAACGGAAAAGAAAAGGGAAGATTGTCCTGCCAGCTGTACCAGCGATCCGCAGATGTTTTCCTGGGTGTGCCGTTCAACATCGCATCGTACGCCCTGCTCACAATGATGATGGCGCAGGTGTGTGACCTGGAGCCCGGCGAGTTCATTCATACCTTCGGGGACGTACATATTTACACCAACCATATGGAGCAGGTGCAGCTGCAGCTGACACG
>DASUVB010000431.1:0-8032 GCA_036373835.1 Flavisolibacter sp.
ACAGGTGTTTAACCGACAGGATCACAATGTTGAAGATGATCACGGCAAACGCCAGGGAGACTACATAAAAAGTAACATTTAACTCTTTCATATTTGTTGGTTTTTTGAGTGACTGTTTCATTAAAGACGTGGTCACCCATCCAAACCCCTAACCGGCAATTTGTTAAACCCTGTTAATGTTTTGTAATACGATCGCGTCCTGCTGCACGCGCGATGAGAAGAATGAAAAAGTAGGAGGAACCTGGCGCGGTTCCGTCAGAGCGACTGCACTTCTGTTACCATGACGAACGCGCCATTCCGGAGCTGGTACCGGTTGCGGCCAATGGAGATGATCTCCCCTTCATTGACCAGGGCCAGCTGGTGCAGGTCCTGCTCCATGACGTGGAGCGAACCCTTTGTAGCCCTGGCCAGGTTCAGGTAATCAACATTGATGGCACCGTTGAATACCCCGCATAAAACGATCCGCACGGGCATTTTCAGCAATGGTATGAGAGTTTTATCCCTGATCGGGGCCCAGTTATCGGCGATCATGATCTGGTAATCCTTTTTCGGGAACATTTTATCAGCAGCAAGGAGGGCCTCGATATTGTTTTCGGCGCAGTCGCCACCGCCGCCTTTCATCATCGTGGACCTGACCAGCGCCTGGACCTCTTCGAAGCTGCTGCAGTTCCGGCCATAGATGCCACCGGTGCTGCCGGTCCGTTTGAGGTGGTCAGGCGTGTTGTCCCCGTCATTGAAGAAGATGAAGTCATGGGTCAGGCTGTCAAGCGAGAACAGCTGCAGCCAGGCGAGGAGTTGTGACGTGTATGGATACATGCTGCCTGTTACATCACCAACGATCACGGTATTTTTCCATTTGTTCCTTCTGAAGATTTCCAACACAGTGGAATCGGGCACTTTCAGCTCCGGTTTTTTTTCTTCCCGTATATCCGGCCTTGAAGGGCGGACCGCTACGGGCTGCCTGGTACGGAAATGAAGCTTGACGAGTTCATGCTTCCTGAATAACCGGTACACCTCGTCGGTGATCCATCCCTGCCGCAATGCTTCGCGTGGCGGTGCAATGATGATGGAATCATCCTTATACAGCTTGTCCTTTCTTTTGTCGAACTCGTACACGAATGTGGCATATGCCTGCATCTGTGTTGTTTTCTTCGGTGCCGGTGTGATGGGACTGTCGGTCCCTGATGTGATCCTGCGGCTCGCGCGCGGTGCAGCAACGGTGTCTTTTTTTTGAAGCGGTGAAAGGATCTCGCTGATCTTTGTCCAGTCGTGCCGCATGGTTTCCAGAGTTTGCCGTGGTCGGTACAGGATCACGAGCCCGTGAAACATATGCTGTGCATTCTCCTTCTGCGCGCCGTTCAGCTGGCGGTGAAGATTGACGGAACGGATCCTGTTACGATCAACCGCCGGAAAACGCGCCAGGAATGCTTCCACACGGTTCTGGTTCAAAACCGACAGGGACGCTGTGGCCGGATAGTCGGTAAATACAACATCGATCATGATATCGCCGGCAGTAGCAAGACCCGCGGTATCTCCCGAAACCGACAGTACCTGGTATTTGCCGAATGACATTTCCACGGTAACGATCCGCTCGGCCGCCCCGGGCTTCGGAAAGGAATAGGCATCAATAAAAATGGGATGTTGCTGTGCGTAGCCACACAGGGAACAAAGAAGCAACAGGAGAAACCATGCTCTCATACAGCGGGTTTGGTCTATCCATAACGGTGGAAAGGGGGGAAAATTGCCTGGAGACGGGAGGGAGTAGGGAGCCGAGAGTTCGGAGACGTGAGACAGGAGACGGGAGAAGGGAGTTCGGAGACGGGAGATACTAGTTGCTTGTTGCTGGCTTGCCCGCCATAGCTTAGCGAAGGCGGGTTGCTGGCTTTGCCCGCTCTCCGTCGTCTGGTTGTCGCAGCCTCAACCTGAACCTTTACCTAAACCTTTCCAGGTAACCGAAGTATAGCGTAGGTGACAGCGAAGGCGGGTTGCTTGTTGCTGGATTTCTACGAATTCACTAAACCCTCCACCCTAAACCCTAAATCGAAAGTGTCGAGTCGGGAGTTCGGAGACGGGGGACGTGAGACAGGAGACGGGAGAATGGAGAAGGGAGTTCGGAGACGGGAGATACTAGTTGCTTGTTGCTGGCTTTGTCCGCCGTAGCTGTGCCGCCTTCGTATAACTTCGGCGGCCGGGGAGCGAAGGCGGATTGCTGGTCGCTTGCTTGCTCTGCCCGCCAGAGCTTACTTAGAACTTTTAACCTTAAACCTTTAACATCAACACTTCCTGTTTCTGTTTGTATTATTCATGAATTTCTGAACTTCAGGATATGAAAACGATGTTTGTCATGTTCCTGGTGCTGGCGTCCCAGGTCGTTGCAGGACAAAGGCTGCAGGATACGGCCGCGGTGTATTTCCCGTTCGACCGGTTTCAGATTACGGCGGAGGCGCGGGCTGTCCTCGATGGTTTCATTGGTGCATTCCGGGAGGGTCGCATCAGGGGACCACTGGTGATTTATGGCTTTACGGACAGTCGCGGTTCGCATGCTTACAACGACCTGCTTTCGCGCAGAAGGTCATTTGCGGTGCATGAATACCTGCTCAATAACGGCATTCCTAAAACTGAAGTGGACGTGATCAGGGGCTTTGGCAAGCGGGCACCGGTAAACGCCAACAGCACACCGGAGGAGCGTCAGCTCAACCGCCGCGTGGATCTCATCTACCATAATGTACCCCAACCGCAGGTGCCGGTTACCGAGACAGAACCGCCAGCAGCGCCGGTACAGGAAGCACCACCAACGGACACGGTGCGTTCCTTTTCCAAAAATGTGATCGATTCGGTGAAGGAAGGCGAAACGCTGCGGCTGAAGAACATCCACTTCCTGAATGCGCGGCACACCTTCCTGCGCGAATCCATGCCGGCGCTTTATGAATTGCTGGAGGTGATGAAGAACAATCCCACCCTGGTCATCGAGATACAGGGACATATCTGCTGCCACATCGGTGATCCGCAGGACGCTCCCGACTTTGACGCGAATAACGAGCCGCGGCTATCCACCAACCGCGCGCGGGCAGTATACGACTTCCTGGTGGAGAACGGCATTGACCCGAAGCGGATGACCTACCGTGGCTTTGCAGGGACAGTGCCGCTGGTAAATCCGGAGCTCACAGACGCTGATCGCACGCTGAACAGAAGGGTTGAAATAAAGATCATCAGGAAGTGATGAGGACCGGGAAAGGAACAGGCGGGGTGAATTAAATCAATCTGGATACCTTTACCATCCACCCAAACTCATTATATGATCAGGATGCTTCTCATCAGCCTGTGTTTACTGCCGTTCGCATGCAAGGAAAACACAACTGCAGCGGATACCAAAAGTGACACCACCGTAACAACGGCGGCGGCAACCGCCCCCGCATTCACCTGGACACCGGAAGACGAGAACCTGTTCCTGGCCGACTGCGTGGAGAACGCGAAGGTCAGCCTTGCGGAGGACAGCGCTTTTATGTACTGCAAGTGCGTGCTGAACCAGCTCAGGCAAAAGTTTCCTACTTATGACAGCGCCAATGCGGTGCTGAGCGATACTGCAAGAGCAGCAGAATTCGTAAAGCCCTGCCGGTAACCGGAGACGCTTCCCTGGATGACATGCGCCCTAATCGCCCGCAAGGGCGTCCAGCTCGGGCATGCACCGTTTCACGATGATCTCGGTAACTGAGGTTGTCCTGAACTTTCGCTTGAAGTCAGCCAGCTTCAATACAATTTCCGAAGCTTCTTCTGCATGAAGGCGCAGGATAGGTTCCCGGGTCACAACTTTAACGATCAGCGGCAACACAGCGCGATAGAATGCATCTGATGTCAGCTCTTCGCGTTTCAGGACCGTCAGGTCTCTTTGCGCTTCGCGCCGTTCGGCAATGTCCTGCGAATCCAGGGATGCTTCCGCGTGTTTCCGCCTCCTGTCAAAGGCGTTCTTCAGGATAGCGCGGTAGATATAATCGTCCATTTCCCCGGCGTGATCCATGGCGTTCACCAGGTCGCGGTTCTGGAGGATGATATCAACAGCTGTGGTGAACATGTCCTCGGGAATACCCAGTTCCCGTGCTTTCCGTACGACATGTTCCAGTAGATGACTGATCTGGTTTGTCATTGAGGAGGATTTAGGTGGTTGGCCCGTCCGGCCGCGAGTACACAGCACGAAAAATGCCAAAGCCTCTGAATGTTGATAACTTCAACCGCTTCATCAACTATTTGCCTCGCGTCAATCTTCCCGGGCTTTTCACAGTTGCGGGATTCGCCAGAAGCCACGAACAGGTGGTGGAATTCCGTTTTTATTCGCCCTGCCACGGCCGTAGCCTGGATACAGATCATTGAACGAACCGGCTGACCAGAATCATTGCAACAGGCTTTGAAAGTCATGGGAAAGCTGGTTTACCGCACTCTAATTTGGACATACTTTCTGCCCTGGCTCATTCAAAAAACCAGTTTATGAAACGGATACCCCGAATAGACTCTGTAATTGCGAAAGTCAGCTTCCCCGTTACCGCGGTTGAAAATTTCGTGAACGATCACGTCATTGCCCGGAAATCGCTTCCGGCTGACAGCGGCCTTCGTGCATGCGATTATGAGCTGATCAGGACATGCTCCACGCGGGTGTTTGTCAAAGGCACCGTGAACATAGTTTTTCACGCCGGCGTGTTTAAGTCACAGTCGCTGGAAATACCCGTCACCGCGGGGTTTATCGCCACATGTATCCGGGCGGCTGAAGGAGCTTTTCGCGTAGGCCCCTGTGCTTCATTGTCTTAAACTCATCATATGCAGATAATTGAAGTCACGAACAGGGACCTGGAACGGCATTTCATCCAGGTGAATGTTCGGTTATACCGGGACGATCCCAACTACATACGTCCGCTGGACAGGGATGTGCAGGAGGTGTTCGACAGCAGCAGGAACAGGCTCTTTCTCACCGGCGCGGCGAAAAGATGGGTGCTGCAGGATGTGGGTGGCACTTACATTGGGCGGATTGCCGCTTTCTACAATCCCAGGTATAAGAACGCCGGGGACACGGTGAAGGCCGGCGGGATCGGTTTTTTTGACTGCATCAACGACCAGGCTGCGGCCGACCTGTTATTCAGGACGGCAGCCGACTGGTTGCGCGAAATGGGCGCCGAGGCGATGGATGGTCCGATCAATTTCGGCGAGCGGGATAAATTCTGGGGACTGCTCGTGGATGGATTTCACCCGCCCCTGTACGGGATGAATTACAATGCACCCTACTACCAGGAACTGTTTGAACGACACGGGTTCCGTGTCTTTTATAACCAGCTGTGCTGGCACCTCGACGTGGATCGCCGTCTTCCCGATCGCTTCTATCAGACCCATGAAAAGTTTGTGAGCAATCCCGACATCCGGGCGGAACATATTGATACAAGGCGGCTGGAGAAATATGCATGCGATTTCTCGACCATCTACAACAAGGCATGGGCGAAGCACCAGGGCAACAAGGAGATCTCTCCTGAAAAGGCAATCGGCATTTTCAGGAAGCTGCGCCATGTAATTGATGAGGATATCGTGTGGTATGCTTATCACCGCGATGAACCCGTAGCTATATGGATGAACATCCCGGACCTGAACCAGATCTTCAGGCATTTCAACGGCAGCCTGACCACCTGGCGAAAGCTGCAGCTGTTGTGGTACCGTCACATGGGGGCGTGTACACGGTTCGTAGGGATCATATACGGTATTGTCCCTGAATGGCAGGGTACAGGAATAGACTATTATATGATCGTTGAAGCGGCGAAGGTCATACAGTCAAAACGAAAGTATCGTGAGCTGGAATTACAGTGGCAGGGCGATTTCAACCCGAAAATGATCGCCATTTCCAAACACCTTGGCGGCTCGCTCAGCCGCAAGCTGGCAACCTACCGGCTGATCTTTGACCCTGCAAAGGAATTCCGGCGACACCCGATATTGAACTGAATCAGTTTTTGCGGAAGCGATATGCATTCACGGCGCCGTTGCCCACTTTGTAAGATCCTTTGTGTTGTTCTTTAGCAACGGCAGGCTTTACAGAGATGGTGCTGCCTTCGAAGTTTGTCTTATCCAGCGCACTGATGGCGGCAAGGGCTTCCTGCTCGTCAGGCATTTCGACAAAGGCAAAGCCCCTGGATTTTTCTGTGAAAAGATCTTTTACTACCTCGGCACTGGCTACGGCTCCATGGGTTTCAAAAAGACTGCGGACCTGTTCATTGGTTACGGCGGGACTGAAATTGGAAATGTGAATGTTCATGTTGATGTTTTAATGTTGAAGCCGGTGAGGCATTGAACCGCGTGAAGGTACCATTTAAGAACCTTAATGGTCCGGCTGAAACGTTAAACATGGGATTTTAAGGCAAATGAGTCGGGATAAAACAGGGGCCGGTTGATTTAAAGCGCTAATTTGTGATGAATTGAGAATTCGCTAGTATCCCCCCGCTCTGCTAATCTGTTCTCATCAACACTTTTTATGAATATTCATGTTTCCAACCTGCACCTCAACCTTATTGAACACGATGTCCAGAGACTTTTTATCGCTTTCGGAGAAGTAACCGATATCACTATTGTACGCGACAAACTCAACAACCGCTCACGCGGAAGGGCGTTCCTGGATATGCCGGTAGAGAAGCAGCGTCGCAATGCCATTGCCGGCCTGGACGGGATGGAAGTAAAAGGCAAAAAAATCTCCGTGCGTGAAGTGATGTATGATCCCTCCATCAGCACGCACCTGATCTCAAATAATGTATGACAGTTTCAAATGAACATAAGCAGGTCCTGGCCGAGATGCGTAAACGGCTCGTGGTGATCGGCAACAAAGAATGTGATTTCATTTCGGTGGAATTGCTGTTTTATGATGCCATCCGTATTGCACGCTTCTATGGCGATGATCCTGCGACCAACAGCTTTTTGTCAGACCTGAAGAACCTTGAGATTTCCGAGTACGAGGAGTCCCGGCAACTGTTCCGCAAAAGCTCGCAACGGGAAAAAGTGATCCGGCGTTTTTCCATGAGGCTGAAAACCATCTTGAGCAACTACAGCAAGACGCCATCGCTGCGACAGCAGGCAGGTTGATCCGGAACAGGTCAGCCATCCGTAACGGACCATTAACAGATATTGCAGATTAATTGCGTATCTTCACCATGTTCTTTGAGCCCGCATTAGTAATCATTAATTATTCTGCTAGTAATCTGCATCTTAGTTAGTCCCTTACTTGTTGCCTACTCAATTTTTTATCATTCAAATTTTTCACATGAACATTTACATTTCCAACCTGGGCTTCAGCGTTCAGGATGACGATCTGAAATCTTTTTTCACTCCATTTGGAGAAGTAACATCCGCAAAGGTCATTCAGGATAAATTCACAGGCCAGTCAAGGGGCTTTGGCTTTGTTGAAATGAGCGATGACACCGCAGCTAAGAAAGCGATCGCTGAACTTGACCAGTCCGATGTTGAAGGCCGCGCCATCAAGGTGATGGAAGCACGTCCCCGCGAAGACAAACCACGTAGTAACAGCCGTGACGGCAACGGAGGTTTCGGCGGCAACAGGTGGTAAATCCTGTATTATGTCCTGTTCCAGGACTTACTCAATAATCATATGATATGCAGCAAATCCGTAAAACCATTAATGGTATAGACTTTTCCTTCGAGCAGATCTTTGAAGGAACGGAAGAAGTGTTCCGCGTACGTGCGGACAACCACGATTTTAAAATGACCTGTTCTGAAAAGGGCCGCTGGCTTATCCGGCAGCAGGTGCCTAACTGGATCCGCGTGCTTGAACCGGAACTGGAGAATGGCATCCTGGCCATGCAGGAAAAGACACGTCCCGCATCCAACAGGTAACAATTGTACCGGCTGTTCTCCCTGAACAACCGGTACTTTTTTTTGAAGCATGCTCTCCCGCGGGTTAATTGGCTTCAGCAGCTACTTTTTCATATTCATAGCTTACCATCCACTGTACGCCATATTTATCGGCGAACATGCCGAAATATGATCCCCAGAAGGCATC
>DASUVB010000432.1:0-4222 GCA_036373835.1 Flavisolibacter sp.
GACCTGCTGAACGCCGAGGAGTTTGTGCTTATCGCCAACGAAAAGCTCAACAACGCAAGCGCTACCGGCGGACGTGCATTCATGAATTCGGAGAATACAAATACTGACTGGCAGGATGTGGTGTTCCGCACCACTGCCAAATCGCAGAATCATAACCTGTCACTGGACGGTGGCAACGACAGGACCAATTATTTCCTGTCACTGAACTATGCCAACCTGGAAGGTCTTGTAAAGACCAATTTCCTGCATCGCTATGGCATCCGTGCCAACCTGGAGCAGCGCATCAACCAGTGGCTGAAATTATCGAACTACATCACGCTGTCGCGTACGTATGACAGTGACCAGAATAACGGTGGGAACGCGCTTTCGGGTGCAACGGCCAACATGCTGCGCGCCATTCCGAATGTACGGGTGTACAACCCGCTGCTGCCGCAGTATTATGGCTATAACGTAACGCCTGACGGCGCTGCGCTCGGATCTGACGCCAACACGCGGGTCATTGAGAACAACTACACGAACATCGCGTTTGTGCTTGACCGCAACAAGTATCGCTCCACCAAGAACCGTGTCATCAACAACTTTGGTGTCGAGCTCAGGCCGCTGTCCTGGCTCACCAATACGACGCGTGCGAACATTGATTACACCACGCTGAGCGAGTACCTCAGCTGGGATGCACGCCATGGTGACGGACGCAGCACCTCGGGCCGTGTTCAGAACCAGGCAGCCAACCTCCTGCGCTGGGTGATCCAGAACTACATCAATGCGAACAAGTCATTCGGAAGTCACAACTTCCTGCTTACGCTTGGCTTCGAGCATCAGGACCAGGAAAGCAATGGCTTCCAGTCGATCGGTACCAGCCTGTCCGACCCGTTCTTCCAGCAGTCAAACGTGATCTCGGGCAGCTACCAGACGCAACAGAGCACCGGTACTTATGCAGAAGGACCATCGTTCGTTTCCTATTTCGGAAGGCTGAACTATGACTACAGGCAACGCTACTTCCTCCAGGCAACAGTACGCCGTGACGGTCTTTCCAAGTTCGCCGAGGACAATCGCTTCGGTACGTTCCCGGGCCTGTCGATCGGTTACCGCATTTCAGAAGAGGATTTTTTCAAGAATTCCGGTGTTCGTAAATACATCAACGACCTGAAGATCCGTGCATCTTGGGCTGTGGTAGGTAACATGGATATCTCGGGTGGTAACTTCCCGTACCTGAGTCTCTATGCCTCCGCTCCTTACGGCGCCATCAGCGGTATCGCTGCCAGCCAGGCAGGAAACCCGGACCTGCAGTGGGAAACCACGGAAAAGTATGATGTGGGTATCGACATCAGCTTCTGGAACAGCAGGGGTACGCTTTCTGCCGATTATTATGTCAACAATAATAATGACCTCGTATTTGCCGTACCGGTTCCTCCGTCACTGGGTGTTCCAGGGAACCAGATCGCCAAGAACATTGGTACTGCCCAGAACAAAGGATTCGAGATCGGGCTGAACTTCGATATCATCCGCAAGCAGAAGTTCAACTGGAATATCGGCGTGAACTATACGCACCAGACCAACGAGATCAAGTCCATGTTCCTCGACCAGGATATCATTGTATCCAACGGTGTGGGTAACTACAACATCCTGCGCGTGGGTGAATCTTTCAATGCTATTTATGGTTACCGATTTGCAGGTGTCAACTCCAGTAACGGCAACCCTGTATATTATAAGGCCGATGGCACTCTTGTGATGGGTAATATCCCTAACAGTTCCTATTTCGCGGTATCGGATATCAACGGAACAGCCGGTGCGGCTTCATCGCTTGCCGGAACCGACCGTGTGATCCTGGGTAACTCGCTGCCTACCTATTTTGGTGGCATTACCACATCCCTCACTTTCCAGCAGTTCGGACTGGACATGCTGTGGCGCTATTCCGGTGGCAACAAGATCATGAACATCACCCGCCAGGAGTCGCTACTGAACCAGGAGTTCATGAACAATGGAAGGGAGATCATGGAACGCTGGACAAAGCCAGGCGATGTTACAGATGTTCCGAGGCTCTGGTACGCACGAAGCAATTTCACGAACCTGAACCAAAGCGCAGTTGACCGGTTTGTTGAAGACGGTGATTTCGTGCGCCTCGACAACCTGCAACTGAGCTACACCATGTCACCACAGATGCTTGGTAAGATCTCGAACAATTACATCAAATCATTCCGGTTCTATGTGCAGGGACAAAACCTGCTGGTGATCACGGATTATACAGGTATTGACCCGGATAACATTGACGTGCGCGGCCTGGATTACAACACGGTTCCCCAGGCAAGAACGTTCTCGTTCGGTGTGAATGTTGGATTTTAATGACATCAAAAACAAAAGCTATGAACTACTTTAAAATATCATTTTCACTTCTTGCGGGGATCTTGATGCTAGGGTCCTGTACGAAGTCACTCGACAAAGAGCCGTTCACTTCCTTTTCCGACCAGTCGGCATTTACTTCGTCCGACCGGGTGCAACTGGCGGTAACCGGCGTATATGACGCGGCTCAATCCGGTTTTTATCTCGGTGGAGCAGTCCGCGGGTACCCCTTTGGAGCAGCCAATATCGAGCAGGGCGACATGAGGGGAGAAGACATGCTGAACCAGGCGGCCTTTTATGCGATCACTTACGAGGCTACCTATAATAATGCTTCGCCCAATAATGGCTTCATGTTCCAGACGATTTACGCCATGGTCAATAAGGCCAATTTGACGATTGCGGGCATTAAAAGTGCTGAAAGCGGCGGTATCATCACCCCTGCACAGTCGTTAGCCTTTGAAGCGGAAATGCGCTTCCTGCGCGCGATGGGCCACCATGAGCTGGTGATCAATTTTGCACGGCCATATGCTGAAGGCAATGGTGCTGCGAAAGGCATCATCTACCGTGATTTCGCGGTGAATACCGACGCTGCTATTGAGCAGGCACGGGCACTGACACGTGAAACCGTAGCACAGAATTATACGAAGATCCTTGCCGACCTGGATTTTGCGGAGACAAACCTGCCCGCAGTTCATGCCACGAAAACCTACCGTGCTTCAAAAGCAGCGGCAATCGCCCTGAAGATGCGGGTGAAGCTGCACAAGGGCGACTGGCCAGGCGTGATCGCAGAAGGAGCTAAGATCGTTTCCACAGCCGCTCCCTTCACCAGCGCAATAGGTCCGTGGAAGCTGACGGCGGCACCTGATGGTCCGTTTGTAAGCAACACTTCTGATGAGAATATCTTCTCGATCAAGAACGATGCTACCGACCATGGCAGTGTGAACGGTGCCATGGCACAGATGTTCGGGGATCCCGCCCTCGGTGGAAGGGGTCTCGTGCGCGTGAGCCCGATCATCTGGAGTGATCCTGCGTGGCTGTGCGCAGACCTGCGTCGCACGACACTGTACCGTACGGCAGGCTCACCGGTAAATGCTGTGTACACAACCAAGTACCGCGATTACGTGAACATGTCGGATGCAGCGCCCCAGATCCGCTATGCGGAAGTACTGCTGACACTTGCAGAAGCCGAGGCACGCCAGGCAACCGGCGTATCCGCGAGAGCTGTAGACCTGCTGAACGCAGTACGGAACCGGGCAGTAACGGCTGCAGCCAGCCAGTTTACCGTGGCCAGCTTTGCTTCGAAGAACGCGCTCATTGCCGCGATCCTGAAGGAAAGGAGGATTGAGTTACTGGCGGAAGGAAAGCGCTGGGGTGACATTCACCGCCTGTCGCAGGATCCTGATTTCGCGCCTGTTGCCGGTGGCGGTATCCCTGCCAAAGTAGGATCCGGTGGTGGTGCTGCCGGTATGTTCGACTGTAACGGTGGTGTGACCATTACTACTGCTGTACCAGCGATCGCCTATACCAATTTCCGGTTCATCTGGCCCATCCCGATCGAAGAAACACAACAGAATACCAACTATGAACAGAATCCCGGCTACTAACCGGTAAATGCTTCAACAAAAAAAACTCTCCTTCGGGGGAGTTTTTTTTGTTCGCTGTTCGCTGTTCGCTGTTTGCGGTTTGCGATTTGCAGTTCGCGGTGCGCAGTTCGCGGTTTGCTGTTTGCGAATTTAGCCCCGTGGGGGCGTCAGCTCGGTAGCAACGAATTGTATTTAAAGAAAATTCAAGCCCCGTAGGGGCGACACTGGAATGTTGAATTTTGAATGCTGAATTTTAAATGTTGAGAGCAGGTTGCTCCATTGTGATTCGGGAAAGCCATGGT
>DASUVB010000433.1:0-2546 GCA_036373835.1 Flavisolibacter sp.
GCGTCTTGAAGTAATTCAGCATCTCGCCATAAGCCGATTCGGAAACTTTGGTGGTAAGCGTTTCTACCAGTTTGTGCAGCAGGTCCTTGCCCGCATTCAATACAATGCCCGATCCTGCATTGACGATATCCGAAACGCTAAAACCTTCATCGTCCGGGGTATTTGCCAGGTAGAGTTCCGGCACCGATTCGTGAACGATCTTTACCTTGCTGCTCACATTAGCACGCAACACTTCGTTCAAAACATTTTTGATGGAATGCCGAAGTGTTTGCGCCACGGCTGTGAAGTCAAGGCGCTGTACCTGTTCAACTACCGATTTTGCTTCTTCTTCGCTGAAGTAATAATTGACCTTGATCTCTGACTGGATAAAGTTGACCACGGCCTGTACATCGCCAGAGTTGCCCGGCTTGTTGTATGCTGCACCACCCGTGGCACCATGCCGGTGGTCACGCCGCTCCACGTTGGGTACGCGCAGCCTTGCGCCGTTGATCTCAAGGTAATAAAAGCGCTGTCCGACAGCCGTACGATAGCGGTTGGTGACATAAGCTGCAGAAAAATCCCTACCGAGGGCGGGCTCCTTCAGCAACAGGCCCGCTGCCTGCTGCGTCAGGGGGTGCAGTTGCACCCAGGCGTGGGGCATTTTCCCAAGACCCGGCACTTGTTCATGCAATGCAATGCGACTAAGCCTGGTGCCGTTGATCGCTTCATACAGGTGCATTTTTGCCTGTATGGGCTGGTTGGGATCCAACCCCAGTTTATCCTTCAGGAAACTGGCCAGCGGAAGGTTACGAAAAACAGTTACCGATTTACTGGCAGCCGGGTCGATGGTAATGTTGAAAACGGAAGTATATTTTTTATAAAGCGGGTTTTTTGATTTGCGTGGTTTGAGCACCCATACCGCATTGGTGTTCGTGCGGCGTAATTCGGGCCTTATGTATTGTGCCGGGAAATGATCAGCAGCAGCCGTCTCGAAGGAAGCAAAAAGATCCTCGGACAATGCTTCCTCGTCAGGCGTTGCCACCTCCATATTTCGAATGGTGTCTTCCACGGTGTTGGCGATTGCTTCATAGGCGAGGTCCGACTGGCTGGACTCCGCCGTTTCAAAACCTATCGCCGACATGCCGATATCCACAATGCTCGACGCAAGCGGCATGGCTACATTGCGCGGGATATATCTTTCGACCAGTTTGGAGAGAAGGCCCGCCAGAAAGCTGATAACCTTCGGCCGGCCAACCATCGAGATCGCCATTTTTGCCATGGGCTTCACAGCCATCATGGCTACGGGAAGGAACCGTTCGATGGCCGGTGCAGGACTTTCGCCTTCACCCAGCGTTTTCAATTCATGGATCAGTTGCTGCCGTGCTTCTTCAAGCGAAGCACCTCCTCCGGATTCCGGCAGTTCTGCTTCCAGGTGCTCAGGAGCATGCTCATAGCTGTACAGGAGCTGGTCGGCCTCCACCTCGTTGTCAACAAGAACAAGTTGTGCCAGGCGGTTGTCGAATTCCATCTGTATGCTTTCCAGATCTGCAGTGGCAGGTACTTCAGATGCGACAGCCTGGCTTGCGCCGGTGTTGATGTTCAGGAATTTTTTTGCAAGCTGGTGCGCAAAAGGCTGCAGATTTTTGGGCAGCTTGTTGATCGCAAATTTCAGGACACGCTCCAGGAGCGGGTTGATCAGTCCTTTGATTTTATCAAGGATGAAATTGAGCGGCATCAGTTTGCCTGCGAGCGCTGCACCTTTTTTTGCAAGATCAACACCTTTTTTGACCACTGATTTGACTTTTTTGAAAACCGATCCGAAAAGTTGTTCCTGTGCAGGGGTAAACTGTTGGTGGTCCAACGCGAGTTCCTGGAAAAACATTTCGATTTCACCTTCAGACCGATCGGACAGGTCGCCGGCGAAATGATCCTTCACGCGATCGATCATCTGGTGCGTTTCCCGGATGAATGGAGCGAAGTATTGTCGGCCGAATTGTTGCGGCAGGTACGTGGTTTCATAAGAAACAGGCCCCGCCATTTTCTCCTCGATCTCGGCGGCCACTTCATACAGGTGATCAGCAAAATTGGTATCATGGAGTTCACTGAGCAACTGTACATATTCATTCGCCACGGGTGATGAATTGGCAGTCTCGAAAGAATGGCTGAACGGGTTTCGGGCGGCCGGTACACCGCGAGGCGCAAAATCCCGGCGGGTAAGGTCCTGTGCAATTTCGTGTGTAAAGCGGTCGGCAAATGGAGATTCACTCTCAGCTGTGGCAATGCCATTTGTGTATTGGCTCATAACTGGTGATTAACGGATGTTAAAGCTCCGTTGTGCACGAGTGTTCGCCAATCCCCCTAAAGGGTGAAATCAGTCGCCTGGAAAGGTCACTTCAAAAAAATGCGTATAAATACGTATGCGTTAAAAAATAAATCAATGGATCTTTATTATTGTCTACACTCCTTAACCTCATCCTATTACCAAAGACCTTCCTCAATGGGATTCTGCACTTTGTTGAAGACAAGTTACCATGTCAGCCAGTCTGTCGATACATGTCGCATCTGTC
>DASUVB010000434.1:0-7219 GCA_036373835.1 Flavisolibacter sp.
AAAGCGACTGGGCGCGCAGGAAGTGACGATCATTTACCGTCGCACCCGCGAGGAAATGCCCTGCACCGAACACGAACTGGAACTGGCCATGCTCGACGGCTGCAACATCATATGGCTGGCAGCTCCGAAGGAAGTCAAAGCAACTGACGGCAAAGTGAGTGGGATTGTGTGCAGCGTGATGGAGCCGGGGCTGCCGGATGCCTCGGGGCGCAGGGCACCCGTTGATACAGGCAAGACCATTTTCGTCGAGGCCGACATGATCATCAGGGCAGCGGGGCAAGTACCTTTTACGGATCTCATTGAGCAAAACGACCTGCAGCATGCCGGCGGAAAGCTGGTTGTGAACGGACAGGCTACCAATATCCCCGGCGTCTTCGCCGGCGGCGACTGCGTGAACGGCGGAAAGGAAGTCGTGGATGCTGTACAGGCAGGGAAGGAGGGAGCTTACGCGATGCTGCTATATCTCGGACTCATGGAGCAACGGGATGACCGGAGGACGAGCGTGCAGGTTAAACCGACGGCGCAATTTTAAATTCTAAATTCTAAATTCTAAATTTTAAATGAACGCTGTATAGACGCGTTATTAACTTAAAAAACTGAGGAGGTATGAAAAGTGAGAATGTGATTCTGGAATTGTCTTATGATTTTTCCCTGCGGATAATTGGCTTATATAAGTCTCTGGTTGCGCAGAAAGAGTATGTTATCTCGAAGCAGTTATTACGATGTGCGACAAGCATTGGCGCCAATGTGGAAGAGGCAACGGCTTCGCTGACCCGGAAGGAGTTTATTGCCAAAATGGCAATTGCATCAAAAGAGGCCCGTGAAACAAGGTACTGGCTCCGTTTGCTGGATAGAAGCGGCCTGGTCGACCTTGATGTTACCAATTACCTGGATGCAATTGAGCAGATCATTAAAATACTGACGAAAATTGTTAAGACCAGCCAGGAAAACCAAATGAACCGGAGTTGAGCTGAATCTCAGGTTTGCAGACTTCAATTTGTCCTGGTTAGGGCAAGTAAAGATGAGATCACAAAAACCAGGATCAGCGTTTCACACCGCCTGAACTGGAACGTGTCGACTCATTTAAAATCTAAAATTTAAAATTTAAAATTCATCTCGTATGGCCGATTTACAAACAGACTTTCTCGGAATAAAATCACCGAATCCGTTCTGGCTGGCGAGTGCCCCGCCGACGGACAAGCTGGTGAACGTGCTGCGTGCGTTTGAGGCAGGATGGGGCGGTGTGGTCTGGAAGACGCTCGGCTCACAGGTGAAGAACGTTTCGTCCAGGTATTCCGCGGTGAACTATAATGGGAACCGCGCGATGGGCTTCAACAATATCGAGCTGATCTCGGATCGCCCGCTGGAGCTCAACCTGCGCGAGATCCGGGAATGCATCCGGCTGTTTCCAGACAGGGCCATGATCGTGTCGCTGATGGCCGACAACACGCGTGAAAAATGGCATGAGCTGATCATGCAGGTGGAAGATACCGGCGCGCACGGCATTGAGCTGAACTTCGGGTGTCCCCACGGGATGACTGAGCGAGGCATGGGCGCCGCGGTGGGACAGGATCCAGAGATCGCGGGAATGGTGGTGGAGTGGGTGATGGAAAAGGCTTCGATACCGGTGATCACCAAACTAACTCCCAATGTACATTCGGTAGTGCCGACGGGAAGGGCTGCTGTCCGTGCGGGTTCTGATGGCCTTTCACTGATCAACACCATCCAGTCCGTCACAGGCATTGACCTTGACACACTGGTGCCGAACCCGTATGTCGCAGGCAAATCAGTTTTCGGAGGATATTGCGGTCCGGCGGTGAAGCCGATCGCACTCAAGATGCTTGCCACCATCAGCCAGGACGAGGTCACCCGCCAGGTCCCGCTATCCGGCATCGGCGGCATCAGCACCTGGAAGGACGCGGCAGAGTTCATGTTACTCGGCGCTACTTCAGTACAGGTATGTACGGCCGCGATGAAGCATGGCTTCCGCATCGTGGAGGATATGTGCGAAGGCCTGGCCAACTGGATGGACGAGAAAGGCTTCCGGACGATCTATGATTTTATCGGCAAGTCGGTACCCGCGCTGACGCACTGGGAAGACCTGGACATCAACTATCACCATGTCGCGGTGATCAACCAGGATAAATGCATACACTGCGGCCTGTGTTATATCGCCTGCGAGGACGGGTCACACCAGTCGATCGCGCTCACGTATGGCAAGCCTTACAATACTTATGTCATCAAGGAAGAGGAATGTGTTGGCTGCAACCTGTGCCAGATCATGTGCCCGGTGGATAACTGCATCACCATGGAAGAGCGCCGTAAGGGTCCTTATATGAACTGGAAGGATTTCCAGCGCCTCGGCATGCCGCTGAATGATCATTAATCCGGGATATTCGTCAGGAACCTGCCTTGCGCGACGATTCACGTATGATGAGCTCCGTTGGCAGCACCTTCTCTACGAAATCCGTCACGGGATGCTTGCTCTCTATCATCTGGATCAGGTACTCGATGGCGGTCTGGCCAATTTCGAATGCGGGCTGGCTGATCACCGTGAGTGAAGGTGAAAAAAGGTCCGCGACCTGCGAATTCGTAAAGCCTGTAAAACCGATCTCTTTTTTCTGTTTCATTCTTTTCAGGATCCCGAAGCAGACGATCGTCAACCGGTCGCCGGCGGTGAACATTGCGTCGGGCTTTGCCTTTGATTTAAACAGGGCGGTAATGGCTTCTTCAATTTCGCTTACGATCATGCCCCCGTGGTTGCAATATTTCACCAGTGATTCGTTGAAGGTGATTTTGTGCTTTTCGAGCGCGGCCCGGTAGCCTTCGAGCCGCTCCCGTGTGATGGACAGGTAAGGCGAGCTGGTGACATGCGCAATTTTCTTATACCCCTGGTAAATGAGGTGTTCCGTTGCATGGAACGCGCCCATATAATTATCTGCGATCACACGGTGGGTCTCGATCTCCTTCGTCACGCGGTCAAAAAAAACGATGGGCATGCCCTTATCGTGCAATTCCTTCAGGTAGCTCAGGTCCACGGATTCGCTGGACAGTGAAATGAGCAGGCCGTCCACGCCGCGTGCGGCGAGATGTTCAATATTGACCCGCTCGCGGTCCTGCGATTCATGGCTTTGCGTAATCGTAACATGGTAGCCCCTGTTGTAGGCAATGGATTCGATGCCGTTGATCGCCTGCGAGAAAAAGTTGTTGGCGATTTCGCTCACCACCACGCCGATCGCACGCGTCCTTCGTTCCTTCAGGCTGAGCGCGATGGGATTGGGCCGGTAGTTGATCTTTTCGGCGTATTCCAGGACCTGCTTCTTGGTTTCGGCGCTGATCTCGTAGCTGCCGCGCAGTGCCCGTGACACAGTGGATGTAGAGAGATTCAGGGCTTTTGCAATGTCCTTGATGGTTGCGCTTTCAAACTTCATTTCAGCAATCGAAAGTTGTGATACTGTGCAAATTCCGTCTAAATGTATTCAATTTTTCCGCGACCCCGATAACTGCAATCGTTCTCGGTAACGATTGCGTAAAAAAATCCTTTTAATGCGCTTGCTGCGACTGAATATGTGAGTAGACTTGTTATGGCAAGGATCTGCGGAAAAGCCGAAATCAGCAACCAGAATGACCACATCGCTCTTTTCATTGGAAGGTAAGAAAGCACTGGTGACCGGCTGCAGTCGGGGTATCGGCCAGTCGATGGCCGTGGCGCTGGCGGAAGCAGGCGCTGACATCGTCGGAGTATCCGGGTCACTGGGGGCAGGAAGCGCGGTTGAACAGGCAGTATCCCGAACAGGAAGGAAATTCTACGCAATGAATGCGGACCTCGGCAACCGGGATGCGGTGTATGCATTTATCAGCCAGGTAAAGAAAGAGCACCCGGTCATAGACATCCTGGTCAACAATGCCGGCATGATCCTGAGGAACCCGGCGGACCGGCATACGGATGAAGAATGGGACCAGGTACTTGCGGTGAACCTCGACACGCCATTTATTCTTGCCAGGGAATTCGGAAAGGAAATGCTTCAGCGCGGATCAGGGAAAATTGTTTTCACATGCTCTTTGTTATCATTCCAGGGCGGCATCAATGTACCGGGCTATGCGGCGAGCAAGGGTGCCCTGGCGAGCCTGGTGAAGGCGCTGGCAAATGAATGGGCGGGCAAGGGCGTCAATGTGAACGGGATCGCACCCGGTTACATTTCGACAGACAATACAGAGGCCCTGCGGAACGACCCGGCAAGGAGCAAAAACATCCTGGACAGGATCCCGGCAGGACGGTGGGGCGAACCAGATGATTTCAAGGGACCGGTAGTATTTCTCTGTTCACCGGCGGCAGATTATGTACATGGAACGATACTGACAGTAGACGGCGGATGGATGGGCCGGTAGAGAGACCGGTTCACCGATAGTTTTCAGATACCAATAAACAATCCAATAAGTTCACGTTTGAAACAGCTAGAGGAACGATATGCCTGCAGCCCATCCGAGGTGATGGGAATGAACACAACGCAACTCCGGGAGCATTTTCTCATACAGGGGATCATGAAGGAGGGCGAAGTCACATTCACCTATTTACATTATGACAGGATGATGGTCGGCGGTGTAGTGCCGTCAGGCGGGCCCATTGTGCTCCCCGGCTACGAACAACTGAAGTCGGCGTTTTTCCTGGAGCGAAGGGAAATGGGTATCATCAATACCGGCGGCAGGGGTGTTGTAACCGCAGACGGGAAGGACTATGCGCTCGACAGGCTCGACTGCCTGTACCTCGGCAAAGGAATTAAGGAAGTGACATTCACATCAGATAACAAAGATCAGCATGCTAAGTATTTTATTCTTTCTGCTCCGGCACATCAGGCGTTCCCTGCAACCCTGATGACCAGCAGCCAGGCAACGCCCGCGGCATTGGGCGCTGCTGAAACCAGTAACCAGCGTACCATCTATAAGTATATCCATGAAGATGGCATCAAAAGCTGCCAGCTGGTGATGGGTCTTACCGTGTTGCAGGCAGGCAGCGTGTGGAATACGATGCCGGCTCATACGCACAACCGCCGCAGCGAAGTATACCTGTATTTTGACCTGGACCCGCAGCAACGGGTCTTTCATTTTATGGGCGCCCCGGCTGAGAGCAGGCACCTGGTGATGGCAGCGGATGAAGCCGTAGTTTCAGCACCCTGGTCCATTCACTCGGGCTGCGGAACCAGCCGGTATTCGTTCATCTGGGGAATGGCGGGGGAGAACCAGTCCTTTGCCGATATGGATATGATCTCAATGCATCAATTACAATAACCAAAACATAAATTAACCAGCTTCTATATGAAAAGAAAATTGTACCTGTCATTGCTGGCCAGCATGTTTGCAATATGTGCGTTCGCACAGAACCGTCAGGTCACGGGACGCGTGATCGCCGATTCCTCGAAACAAAGCCTGGCTGGCGTGTCTGTTACCGTAAGAGGCACACAGACCGTGACTACGACCAATGCCGAAGGAAGGTATTCCATTTCTGTTCCCGACAGGAATGATGTGATCCTCGTATTTACTTCCATTGGATTCAGGGCCCAGCAGGTTCCCGTGGGATCCGGCTCGGTGGTGGACGTTGCCATGACGGAGGAAGTGTCGGCATTGAACGATATCGTGGTGATTGGTTATGGTACCGCACGCCGCAAGGATGTCACTGGCACGGTGTCTTCGATCAGTGGCACACAGCTCGAAAAGATCCCGGTATCGAGTGCCGCGGAGGCCATCACCGGGCGGCTGCCGGGTGTACAGGTCACCACAACCGACGGTGCCCCGGGCGCGGAGATCGTGATCCGCGTGCGCGGTGGTGGATCTATTACACAGGACAATTCACCTTTATATATCGTTGACGGGTTCCCCGTCAGCAGCATCAATGATATCGCACCCGCCGATATCGCCAGCATCGACGTACTGAAAGATGCAGCTACTTCTGCGATCTATGGCGCGCGCGGCGCCAATGGCGTTGTGATCATCACCACGAAGTCACCCAAGGCAGGCAAGACCACGATCAATTACAACGCCTACGGGCAGGCGCGTACACTTCCGCGTAGGCTGGATGTGTTGTCGCCCTATGAATTTGCATTGATGCAATACGAATACGCACGCATCAGGAGCCAGGCCGAGCTGGATAACTTCACCAAGTACTTCGGTGTGTACGAGGACCTGGAGCTGTACAGATACCAGGAAGGTACCGACTGGCAGGACAAGCTGTTCGGCAATCCTGCCCTGTCACAGCAGCATAACCTGAGTATCCTCGGGGGAACCGACAAAACGAAAATGTCGTTCAGCCTTACTAACAATACGGACGAGGGCCTGGTACCGGGATCCGGCTACCAGAGGAATTTCCTCAATTTCAAACTGAACCACGAAGTTTCAAAGGTGTTGAAGTTTGATTTCGCTTCGCGATTCACACATTCAGTGGTGGATGGTGCCGGTACATCGGGTACGGCAAGCCTTCGTATTTCCGATGGTATCACCACCCGCCCTGTTAATGGAATTGCAGACCAGATCGTGATCGATCCACAGGGTCCGGATGACGACTACGAACAGTTCCTCAAAAGTCTTGTCGATCCACTGAGACTTGCGGAGCAGGATTATCGCAAGCGCGTCAACAAAGGATTGAACATGAACGTGGCGGGTGCATGGAACGTGATCCGCGGATTAACCCTGCGCTCGGAGTTTGGCCTTGACCTGGGTTTTGGCCAGGTGAAACGTTTTTACGGACCGCTGACCGGTGAGTCCCGGAACGTCGGTGGAAACCTGCCGCTGGGTGAGATCACCAACAGCGAGAACCGCGGCTTCCGCTGGACCAATACTGCCAATTATCTTTTAAGGAAGGGAGAAAAGCATGATTTCAGCTTCCTGCTGGGCCAGGAACTGGTGACTACCAATAAGGGCTTTTCCGAATTCAATCGCGCCAAATTTTTCGCGGAGAACATGCAGCCTGAAAAGCTGTTCGCCAACATGACGCTGGGCACGCCCGACAGGCATACCACGTTTATATCGGCCGGTGACAAGCTCGCATCGTTCTTCGGTCGCGTGAATTATAATTTCTCGGACCGCTACCTTTTTTCAGTTACCGCACGTGCCGACGGATCTTCAAAGTTTGCTCCCGGCAACCAGTGGGGTTTCTTCCCGGCGGCTTCTTTCGCCTGGAGGATCTCGCGTGAAAATTTCATGGAGTCCGTGGATTTCGTATCGGACC
>DASUVB010000435.1:0-4634 GCA_036373835.1 Flavisolibacter sp.
AGCTCGATGACATTCTCAAAAACATTGACGCTGATCTTCGATTCCGGGAGCTGCAACAGGCGCGCAGGCACTCCGAAATAAACATTTTCAGACAGCAGGCTTCCCGTTTGCCGGTCCAACAGCCTCAACCGGATGCAGGCAGTACTGTCCGCGCGGCCGGCTATATTCACGGGCAAGTTCATCGCACCACCCGGCGGCAATGTTATGGAGCGGGTATCTTCCTGTAGCACACCGTCGCGGAAATGAATCACCTGCGTTTCCATGATGACATTGGTAACCGTATCTGCGTCTGACACCAAACGTACTTTTAACAGCCCTGCTTCTGCCACCGGCAATGCAATCACATCGGCGAAGGATCTTTTCACTTCATAATACAATGCTTTTTTTCTACCCGCATAATCAATCGCGCTCCAGCTTACGACCGGCCAGCAGTCATTCCACTGCCAGAACAGCGTTCCCATAGTAACCGGTTTATTCCGCCGGTGCGCTTCGATAGCGGTCTTCATGGCATGTGCCTGCATCAGCTGCGACACATACACCACGTGTTCGAATTTGACTGGCGCATGAAACTCGTTGTTGATGTACAGTTTGATATTTTCATATCCAAACGGATGCTTCTGGTGTGCTTTCATCACGGCGGAGGCAGTGTCGAGGTCCTTGGCGCGGGCAAATGAACGTATGGTCTTCATATCCGGTAAACCCTGCATGCCGTATTCGCTGTTGAACCGCCCCACCTTTTCGTTGTATTTCTCCACCGGCGCCTTTCCACACCATACGCCCCAGTAATGTACGTCGCCCTTCCTGTACGCGCTGTCGCGGCCCCACCCGGTAGACGGTGAAGAAGGCCAGTAGGGCCTGCCAGGATCCAGCAGTGCAAGCATACCCGGGATGACATCGTGAAAAATCCGGTGGTAGTCGTTCCACAATCGAAGCGAATCAGCCGTCGTGTAGCCAAACTGTTTCTGCCAGCCCCAGTTGAACCAGGCTTCCTCTATTTCATTGTTACCGCACCACAGCACAATGCAGGGATGGTGCCTCAACCGCGTCACCTGGTAGCGTACTTCTTCACGCACAGATTCAACGAAGGCCGAATCAGCCGGGTACAACGCTCCCGCGAACATGAAATCCTGCCAGACCCAGATTCCCAGGCTGTCGCACAGGTCGTAAAAAATATCATCCTCGTAAACACCACCGCCCCATACACGCAGCATGTTTACACCGGCATTTTTGGCATCGTTGAGCAAACGCTGATAAACCTGAAGCTTCTTTGCCCGCGGTAAAAAGTTGTCGGGTGGCACCCAGTTGGCGCCTTTCATGAAGACCGGCCTGCCATCGATGCGGAAGTAAAATGTTTCGCCGATCGTATCGCGTTCGCGTACGAGCTGCACAGACGGCAGGGAAATATTTTTAGTCCTGTCGCCGGGTTGATGTTCCGATGCATTCCATCCTGTCAGCCGAACCGGTCTCCAGATGCCGGCGGTAACCAGCCTCGGACCCCAGTCCCATCCGAAATGATACTGTGCCTTCCGTACGAACACGCGTTCATTCTCCGGGTAAGTGAGGTGCTGGTCTTCTTTCAACAACCCGGCCACCAGCGATGCCGGGATGAATTTCACAAACAGGACATTGCCAGTTGGCTTCATGTATTTTTTCACTTCCGCTTTCCACTGCCGGAACATATTGTCGGCTGTCAACACTACACTGTCATTTAAAATGACGGTTGCATAGGTGTCCAGCCCGTCGAACTGCAGCATGATCGAATCCTTCTGAAGGAGTGCCGGACTCACGTCAAAGATTTTGCGATACCACCAGAATCCATCCTCCACCCATTGAACCTGCTGCTCATTGAGGCGGTAGAAAGGATCGGGAATCAGCTGGTTCGATAACAGGTCGGTGTGCACGGTGCCCGGAACTGTTGCCGGGTGCCATGTGCCCTTTGCTGAAGGTAACTGGTGCAATGAATCATACTGGCGGAACTGCCAGTTCCCGTCCAGTGAAACAGTAACAGGCTGCGTGAAGCCGGAGGCACAGCATACCAGAAAGTGGATTGAAAAGAGGTATTTCTTCATATTATCCCAATGCCTGCCGCAGTGCCCGCACTTCCTGCGGATCGATGTGCGGCCTTGTATATGATTCTTCACTTTCAGCAAATGCGGGATGGACAAAATCCATCAGGGATGCGGCCCGACTGCGCAGGGAAGAATGGAATTCCACCGCGCCCGTACGTTTTGCGATGTCTGCAATATTGTCGCTGCGCACGCCGCTGCCCGGCATGATGATGATGCGTTGCGACGCCTGCTGCACCAGATGTGCGATCAACGCGGCGCCCTGCGGCGCTGTGGGCTGCTGCCCCGATGTAAGTATGCGCTGGCAGCCAAGTGTGATCAGCAGCTCCATCGCTTCGAATGGATCCCGGCACCGGTCAAAAGCACGGTGAAAGGTCACCTCCATGGGGAAGGCTGCAGCTACTAATTTTTCCGTACGCCCGGCATCTACCGTACCATCACGGTGCAAAAATCCGGACACAACGCCGTCACAACCGTATTCACGGCATTGTTTCACGTCTGCCAACATGATCGCGAACTCTTCATCCGTATAAAGAAAATCTCCGCCACGTGGCCGTATGATCGGGAACAGCTGGACGGCAAATTTTTCACGGCATTTCCTGATGGTACCTGCAGAAGGCGTGGTACCTCCCTCAGACAATGCCGCGCACAATTCGATCCTGTCCGCACCACCTGCAACCGCACTGCGCGTGGTTTCAAAATCGGCCGTTGCTATTTCAATGATATAATCCATGAAGATTCAGAAGATGCTTTTTGCCTCGAATACGCGGACGCCCTTTCTGGTCTGTACCGCGAAGGTGAATCCCTTCTGGATGGAGTATCCCGAAAAGATTCCCTGCCTGTTGACGGCAATGAAGGCAGCCTGGATGTTCTTTGCCCTGGCGCCATGTTTCTTTACAATGCGCTCCAGCGCTTTGCGGCAGGCCAGCTGCGGTGAAATACCCTGTCGCATCAGCTCGACAACCGTATGCGAACCGCAGATGCGCACGATCTCTTCGCCGACACCGGTTGCAGTGGCTGCGCCAACTTCATTATCAACGAACAGGCCTGCACCGATTATGGGGGAGTCGCCCACCCTGCCCCGCATTTTGAATGCCAGCCCGCTGGTGGAGCACGCCCCGGATAAATTACCGGCAGCATCCATCGCCAGCATTCCGATCGTATCATGGTTGTCCGACTGGCCCGGAACCTGGCGCGTTCTGAGCTGGTCGGGTGTGGTCATTGGATTGTATTCGGAAGTTTTCAGCCACGATTTCCAAGCTTGCTCACTTTCCGGCGTCATCAGGTTCTCAACGGTGAATCCTTCCTGCAACGCAAATTGCAGCGCGCCTTCCCCGGCCAGTTGGACGTGCGGCGTTTTTTCCATCACGCGACGCGCCACCCTGACCGGGTGTTTGATGCCCTCGAGAAACATCACCGCGCCGCAATTGGCCTGGTGGTCCATGATGCACGCATCGAGCGTCACCCTCCCGTCGCGGTCGGGAAGCCCGCCATACCCAACGCTCGTATCGGAAGCGTCCGCTTCCGGAACCTGCACGCCGGCTTCCACCGCGTCAATTGACCTTCCTCCTGCGGACAGGATTTTCCACGCAGCAGCATTTGCCCTGACATTCGGCGCCCACGTCGAGATGACGATCGGGTTATCTTTGACACGTCCGGGTATTTCAAATGTTCTGCCCAGGATCCATCCAAAGGACCCGAGTGCTGTGGTGTGCAGGAAGTGTCGCCTGTTGAACATAGCTCGTATGAAATTTGTTATATCTGGAGGAATTGAAACTACAGATTTGACTAAACACAACAAAGAAAACTATGGTATTACTGGCTGATTTCCCGAATCTCGCCGACCCGGGTGTCATCACGGCATTGCTCACACTGACTGTTCTCGAAATTATCCTTGGCGTGGATAACATCATTTTCATCTCGATCGTGTCAAACAAGCTTCCCGAGCACCAGCAGCCGCGTGCACGTCTGATCGGCCTGACGCTGGCCATGCTTTTCAGGATAGCCCTGCTGTTCGGCATCACCTGGCTGATCGGTCTGACACAGCCTCTTTTTACAGTTCCGTTCTTTAAGGACGACGGCAAAGACATTTTTATCAGTTGGAAGGACCTGATACTGATTGCCGGGGGTATCTTCCTGATCTTTAAGAGCACGATGGAAATCCACCAGAAATTGCAGAAACCGGGGCCCCATGCGCAAAAGGTGGCAGCCCGTGCTTTTCTTGCGGTGATCCTCCAGATTGTCATGGTGGATGCCGTTTTTTCATTTGACAGTATCCTCACCGCCATCGGTCTGGTCGACAACGTATGGACGATGATCGTCGCCGTCGTGATATCCATGATCATCATGATGTTGTTCTCCGGGTCCATCAGCCGGTTTATCAATAAACACCCTACCCTCCAGATCCTGGCGCTGGCCTTCCTGATCATGATCGGTATGCTGCTGGTTGCAGAAGGGTTCCACCAGGAGATCAACAAGAGTTACGTGTATACCGCGATCGCGTTCAGCCTTGTCGTGGAGCTGATCAATATGAGGCTCCGCAGGAATCGCCAGATGGTGGAGCTGAAC
>DASUVB010000436.1:0-3647 GCA_036373835.1 Flavisolibacter sp.
TGGTATGGCAACCTGCGTGAGCTGCGCAACGTGATCAAGCGCGCAACCCTGCTCAGCGACGGGGACCAGATCGAGGTAGCCTCGTTGCCGTTCGAGATTGCGCATTTCAACAAGCTGCAGTTCGACAGCCAGCCGGAACCGGCTGCGGTCACAGGCGCCATCACACCCATGTATGCTACGGCAGAACCGGTGGAAGTGTCGCGATCCCTTGGTGAAACCACGCTGAAAGGTGCCAGCATCGATGCCGAGTATGAAATGATCCTGAAAGCGCTGAAGAAAGTGAACTTCAATAAAAGCAAGGCGGCGAAGCTCCTGAATATCGACAGGAAAACCCTGTACAACAAAATGAAACAGTACCAGGAGTTCAATAACCAGTAACAAGAATGTCAATAGCACGATCCATGTCGAACGATCCAGGTTTCTCAGCCATCACGGCTACGCCCGTCCAGCAACCGTTTTCGATGTCCTTTTCGCTGAACGAGGTGCTGCAGCAGGTGCTGGTGAAGCTCCAGCCGCTGATGCGTAATACAAATGCAATCATAAGATGCGAGTCTCTGCCGGTCGTTTACGGCAGCCGCGTACAGATATCGGAACTTTTTGAAAGCCTTGTCCAGGCCATCTGCGTGCTCCCGCCGAGCGGGGGCAGGTTGTTCCTGTACATCGATTGTATGGAAGAAAAGCGCAGGAAGCCAGTGGAGCATACGCTTCCGGGCGGCCAGCGCATATTCCAGATACAGTTCCATACCAATGTGCAGGTCGACCATGAATGGCGGGAAGCGCACGCCACGCTTTTTGAAGGCTTTAAGAATCTTTTGAAGAATCATAATGGTAGCTTTGAGGTAAATGAAATATCCGGCGCCGGCTGCCTGTTCTGCCTGACGGTTCCCGGAAAACAAGTGTGAAATGTCTGTGAAGCCACCTTTAGTACGCCTGCTGATCATCGATGATGATGAAGATGATTTTTTTATCACCTCTGAATACCTGAAGCAGATCCAGGAGTACCAGCTGCAGATCGACTGGTGTTACAAGTTCAACGAGGCCGTGCAGCATATGACCGACCGGAACTACGACATGTATTTCGTGGATTACCGTCTCGGGGCGCGTACCGGTCTTGACTTTCTGAAGGAGGCGGTGCGCATCCAGTGCGAGGAGCCCATTGTTCTGCTCACCGGTAAGGGCAACAAGGATGTGGATATCGAGGCCATGCAAATGGGCGCTACCGATTACCTGATCAAGACCGAACTGACTACGGACAAGCTGGAACGGTGTATCCGCTATTCGCTGGAGCGAACGGCCTACCTGAAGGCCCTGCGGGCCAATGAAAAAAAATACCGGAGCATTTTCGAACTTTCAAAGGACGCGGTGTTCATCACCGACCGCGACCTGACCTTCCGTGACATGAATGCGGCCACGTCTGCGCTTCTTGGATATACCGAATTAGAACTCCGGGGTAAATCGATCTACGACCTGATGACCGACGATTCCGACAAGGGCAGGCTGCAGGAAGTGATGAGGACAGAGGGCGAGGTCAATGACATGGAAGTGGAAGTGCTCACTAGTTCAGGGGATAAGAAGACCTGTATCTTTTCGGCCACCGCCACCGCAGACGAAGGCGGCGAGACGTACCAGGGCCTGCTGCATGACATTACCAACCTCAAGCGCGCTGAAAAGGCGAACCTGATGATAGAGAAGCTGGGAGCAACCGGCCGGCTGGTACGCACGCTTGCGCACGAGGTACGCAACCCGCTGAACAATATCAATATGTCGGTGGAACAGCTGCTGCAGGGCCATGACGGATCGGAGGAGTCGCACCTGTTCCTGGATATCGTGCAGCGGAACAGCAAGCGTATTGGAGATATCATCACGGAGCTTCTGGATACATCGCGGCCTACCGACCTGGTTTTCGACCGCTGCGCGCTGCAGGCCGTCATGGACGAAGCGATATCAGAGGCGCTGGACCGCATCACGCTGCAGCATGTCAACATGCAGATCCGTTATGCCAACGAGCCCTGTTACGTGATGGCGAACAAGGAAAAGCTGAAGATCGCTTTCCTGAATATTATCATAAATGCGGTGGAAGCAGTAGAAAAAGGAAATGGAGATATTACCATTTCTATCGATTCTACCAAAGACGTTCACGTAGTGATGATCCGCGATAACGGCTGCGGCATCCCGGAAGAAAATATCTCACGCCTTTTTGAACCTTATTTTACATCGAAGCGCAATGGTATGGGCCTCGGGCTTGCTGCTACATTGAACATCCTGCAGTCGCACCGTGCCAATATTGATGTGACCTCTGTATTGAAGCAGGGAACTACTTTCACCATCACTTTCCCGGCTGCCTGATCAGGTTACGATCTTGCCTCTTTCCTGGTGCATCGTATAGAACAGCATGGCGCCGAAGACAGGTACTGCGATCACTGCGATCATCCAGAACATCCGCTGGTAGGTCTTGAATTCCTTCCGGCCGATGACGTCAATAATGGCCCAGATCCAGTGAACTCCCGCGAGCAGTGCACCCGCGGCGATGACATAGTCTCCGCCCTGGTAACCGTTCGCCCTCAGGCCAATCCCGAAGAACAGCACCACGGCACTGATGATTGCAAGTATAAAGTTGGGATGTCTTGTACTTTTCATATACACGTTTTATCGCCTGGCGGCCTGCTTTAGTAATTAAAATTCTATGCCATTTCGGGTATTGGGCAGACTTGTTTTGGCAGGCTGAACAGCACCGGGGTCAGGTGTCCAGTGTCGATTGCGGGATTTCCTTCGCTTCACTTTTAATGATAAAGACAGCCGTTCGCTTGGGCCTGATACCCTCGCCGTGAGACAGCGCATACACCTTGGTAAACTCTGCCCCGTAATAAAGGATCAGCGATGAATAATACACCCACACCAGGATGATGATAACCGATGCGGCCGTTCCGTAGGTGACCCCCAGGTTCGCCCTTCCCAGGTAAAGCCCGATCAGGTACTTTCCGAGCAGGAACAATGTTGCCGTTATTGTCGAGCCGATAAATGCGTCCTTCCAGGTGATGGTGGCATCGGGGAGTACTTTAAAGATCACCGTAAAAAGTCCTGTGATCACAACGAGCAGCACGATGGTATTGATGAACTGGAAGAAAGCCAGCGTGTAATTAGGGAAAAGCGCCACCAGCTTTTCACTGAGCAGGCTAAGCAGCGCATTGATGATGAGCGATACCAGCATCATAAAGCCCAGGCCCAGGACCAGCGAAAACGACAGCAGCCGGTCGCCAAGGTATTTCAGCCATCCTTTTTTGGGCTTGGCCTTGACGGACCAGATAAAATTGATCGACCCCTGGATCTCGGTAAAAACGCCGGTTGCGCCAATGAACAGTATAATGGCCCCAATGATGGCGCCGGCGGTCGTATGACGGGTTTCCTGGATATTCTCGATGATATCGCGTACCTGGGCCGCCGCATCCGCCCCGATCAGGGTTCTCATCTGGTCATACAGCTGTCCCTGAACATCCTGCGGGGTAATGAAGATGCCAGCCAGTGAAATAATAATGATCAGCAGGGGGGCAAGGGCGAATACGGTATAGTAGCTGAGCGAGGCACTCAGCTTGAAAGCATTATCCTCGATAAATTCATTGCCTGCATCTGCCAGTAACCTGAAGCCCTTA
>DASUVB010000437.1:0-4085 GCA_036373835.1 Flavisolibacter sp.
GGTGCTGGAAGGTGCACGCGCTGTTTGTTCCGAGGCCGGCATCGCGCTTGCTGGAGGACACACCATAGATTCCCTCGAACCTGTTTTTGGTTTGGCTGTGACGGGTTCAGTTGCGCTCTCCCATCTCCGTAAGAACAATACTGCCCAACCAGGCGATCTCGTATTTCTCACCAAGCCGGTTGGCGTAGGCATATTATCCACCGCATTGAAGAGAGGCCAGCTGGATCCTTCTTACTACCCGGCGCTTGTGGCACAAATGACAACACTCAACAGCATTGGGCAGTCACTTGGCATCATGCCGGATATTCACGCGCTAACCGATGTTACAGGCTTTGGACTGCTTGGGCACCTGGTGGAAATGGCAGAAGGGAGTGCCTTAAGCGCGGAACTATTTTATGGCGCCATTGAAAAGATCGATGGTCTGGATGCGTGCCTGCAACTCCGCACGATTCCCGACGCCACATTCCGGAACTGGAACAGCTACAGCAGTCGTGTTGCATTCGAGCCCGGCGTAAATGTAATGGAGGCGTTTAATGTGCTTCCCGATCCGCAGACCAATGGCGGCCTGCTGATCGCTGTGGCCGAAAGTGGCGTACCTGAACTCCTGCGTTTGTTTTCTGAACACAACATTTCTGCCATGCAACCGGTGGCACGCATCGTTGACAGAAAGGAAAAAGTTATTTACGTAAAGGCCTGAGCCTTCGGCGGGAGGAAGATCTCGGCAAGCATGCAACGTACGCTGCCACCCTCCACGTGTTCAATAATAGAAACATCAAAGGAGCACAGCCTTCCGTGCTTTTCCATCTGTAGCATTTGTTGCGGCGTTAGCGCCTGTAGTGCGGTCGTGCTCAGCAGGATCAGCCGCTCGCCCGTGATATTGCGCACCTGCAGCATATTCCCCGCGAACGCCTGCACCTGATCCAGGGAGATCTCCACCAGTTCATGCCCGGTTTCGCGCAGCAGGCCGGTCACAGTATCGCGCTCTTCTTTATTTTTTATCGCCGCATGGCAAACCACGGCAAATCTTTCGCCGACGCACATCAGCACATTGGTGTGGTAAACAGGCCTGCCTGCTGCATCACATGCAGTAAAAGTGACTGCGCGATAACCATTTGCCCTGGCAAAGCTGCTTACAAGACCGGCATCCGTGCGCGGGGACAAACAGGCATAAATAATGCGATTTGCATGATCCATCACCATGCTTCCGGTTCCCTCCAGGAAGCGGTGGTCAGCTTCAGATCCGCTCCAGTCCCGGACTCCGGCCACTTCGAAATGAGTGCGCAACAGCTCAATAATCTCTTCCCTGCGCTCATGCCGCCTCGAGAACGCGTACATAGGAAACATCGACACAACGCCTTGCGCGTCTGTAGCCAGCCAGTTGTTCGGGAACAAAGCATCCGGCTTAACGGGCCGGCTGCTATCGTCTGCGACAACAACGCGCAATCCGCAGTCACGAAGCTGGCGGACCATATTGTCGAACAGCGTCAACGCAGTGACCTGCAGATCCGATCCGTGCGGGGGTTCGTTCTGGAAAAAATTATTAGCGGCGGTTTCCGCGTTGTAGCCGAACGAAGCGGGGCGCACCATCAGGAGTGTATCGGTGACCTGCTCAGGCAATGGCATCGATTTTAGCGGCAAGTTTCCTGTCCCGCTCTGTAACAACATCACCGGCATCATGGGTGGACAACCACATCTCCACCGTGTTCCATACATTGGTCCACTTCGGGTGGTGATCCATTTTCTCTGCGATCATCGCAACGCGTGTCATAAAGGCAAAAGCTTCGCTGAAGTCGCGGAACGTGAACTTTCTGTAAAGCGACTGGTCTTTTTCCTCCCACATATTTTTTTGGTAAAAGTAATGAGGGTTCAAGGAAACACTTCAGAATACGAGGTGCTCGCGGTTTTTAATTTTTTCATTCGTCAGTTCAATAACGAGCTGTACGCCGCTTATTGTGCGGATCGACTGGCACAATTGCTGGAGAGCCGGCTCTGTGACATGATCGTCTTTCAACAACCACAAAAAATCGAGATGCCGGAATTCCGGGAGGAGGTACTCCCCATCAAACTGGTTGTTATAGAGATAGTGCTTCAGGCATGTGCTGCGTTCATGGAATTCGTAGACGCTGAAAAAATAATTCCTGTTCTTTTTCTTTACCTGTATCTCGAGCTCATGGTTGATACGAAAATCGATACCCAGAAGAGAATTGAGCTGCCAGCAAAACTGGTAGTCCTTTATCGGGGCCTGGATACCGAGAAGCCTGGTCTCATCGAAAAAGTCATCGGTCAGCTCACGCGTATCCAGCATCAGTTTCATAGAATCGCTTTGCCGGATGAAAGTACTAAAACTCGACTGTAGTTGAAAGCGTCTCCGAACCTCTTGTGTAAGTCACCACTGCCTTGTCCCCCTTTTTGAAACGGCTGAGCGCCTGCATGTAGCTTTCCATGGAAACGATCTTGTATTCGTTCAGCGCCGTGATGATATCGCCAGCCTTTATCCCGGCCTTTTGTGCGGGCCTGCCATCAGTTACGCCATCTGCGCGTACCCCTGCGCCGCTGAACGTATAATCCGGCATGATCCCCAGGCTTACGCTGAACCTTGCCGTAGTTGTGGTTTGAGGTTCGCGCGTCTTGGTAAAAGCAAGCTTCTGGTTGATCCTGTCCGTCGATTCAATCACGCTGAGAATATGCTTCACGATCAGCATCTGGCCTGTATAATTGATCTTGTCAGCGTCGTCGGTGGGCTTGTGGTAATCTGTATGTAGCCCGGTAAAGAAAAACAGGACCGGGATGTTCTTTCGGTAAAATGACGTGTGATCACTGGGGCCGGTGCCGCTGGAATCGATGCGCAGGACCATGTTGCCCGTGAACAGCTTTTGCTTTCCGCCGGCATTGTACACCTGGCCCCAGGAGGGTGAGGTGCCGTATCCGCCCACGGTAAGCCTGAACGAATCATTCAGCCGTCCGATCATGTCCATGTTGATCATGTAGTTGACGCGCGAAAGTTCGATCGTAGGGTTTTCAGTGAAGTATTTGGAACCATACAATCCCAGTTCCTCACCTGAAAAAGCAATGAAAAGGTAATTATGATTTTTTGACTTCGACGCTTTCAGCAGTCTTGCCAGCTCGATCAATGCTGCTGTACCGCTGGCATTATCATCGGCACCATTGTGAATCTGGCGGCTGTCACCCGTGTGCCTTGAGTTATTGTCCTCCCCGAATCCCAGGTGATCAAAGTGGGCGCCAAGTACGATGGTCGAAGAAGCGCCGTTATTAATAAAGCCAACCACGTTCGAACCGGTTCGTGTCTTTTCTTCCAGGTCTGTTTTCAGCTTGATGTCCAGCATGGCAGAGGGGTCGGAAAAATATTTGTTTACAGCGCTTCTTGTCAGGTACACCACGGGGATCGCCGAAATGGCCGACCTGTCGCGACTGTCAAACTTCATCTCTGCCCCCGGTGCTGTATTGTATATAAACAACGCCGATGCGCCGCGTTTGGCTGCGTCAGCTGCCTTATTGGTAATAATGGAAGCGGGATCCGCGTGCGGGTTCGGGTCATTCTCCAGTAATTCCTTCAGGTCGGCGAACCAAGGCATTCCCTTTTCCTGCAACGATACCGACGGCATTGCCTCAATAGTTGTATCAGGGCTGAAAGCAAGGGGAAAGAACTCATGGTTCAGTTGAAGCGCCTTCCCATCGATCGTTAAAAATGTCCCGGTGCCTATTTGCTTCCCTTCATTGACTTCAAATGGCTGCAGGAATGAATTACTTCCTTTCGCTTCAAGACCCAGGGCCTGGAACTGCCCGCTGATATACTCCGCCGCCTTTTTTTCGCCGGCCGTACCTGTGCGACGGCCTTCAAGCCCATCTGCGGAAAGGAACTGCACATGCCGCTGCAGGTTCGTTACCAGCTGCCTGTCTGCTTTTTTCAGTTTTACCTTTTGCTTCTGGCCATGAACCTGGACTGCTGCAAATAATACCAGGACAAGGAAATACTTCTTACTCACAGGAATGATTTTAGGTAGCACAAATTTATCTACTGCTGCCCGGTTAAAATGGAAGAGGAAGGGATTTTACAGAAAGATTTC
>DASUVB010000438.1:0-2413 GCA_036373835.1 Flavisolibacter sp.
GCGCAGAATTTCTTCAACCTGGCTATGAACGGTGTCGCGGCGTTGCTGCAGGTACCGGTAACTGTGCAGAACAACCTGGCACTTACTGCAGGCATCATCAACACATCCGCGACTGCGCTGCTGACCACAGGGTCAGCCGCAACGATAACCGGCGGAAGCAGCACGGCCTATGTGAGCGGGCCGCTGCGGAGAAACCTGGATGCCATTTCGGGCACCCTGGCATTCCCGGTGGGTAAAAGCAACGCTTACCGTCCTGTTGTGCTGACACTAACACAGGCAGCCGCATCCGCAACGGGCTACACTGTAGAAGTAATTGATGGCCCGGCGCCGGTGCGCACCCTGCCGCCAACCCTTGCCAGTGTTTCCGCCGTACGGCATCTCAATATCACCTGCAGCAATAATTCAAACGTCGCATCCGCCTCCGTACAGCTTTCCTATGGCGCCGATGATCTTGTTACCGACCCTGCTGTATTGCGTATCGCCAAAAGCAATGGCAGCGCGTGGGAAGATATCGGCGGCTCCGGCACTAGCATCCCGGCCGGGACGATCACGTCCACAGGTTTTAGCACATTCAGTGATTTTGTTCTTGCAAGGGACATTATAGTACTGTTACCCGTGAAATGGATCTCGTTCACTGCCGTTGAAAAATCAGGTGTCACACAGCTGCGATGGGAAACGGCAGACGAATACAATGCCTCACATTTTGACATTGAAGTGAGTGAAGACGGGAACAACTGGATCAAAAAAGGAACGGTTGCCGCCCGGAACGCCCAACGAAATGTTTACACTTTTGAAGACCGCAGCCAGGCCGCGGTACGTATGTACAGGCTCCTGCAGCAGGATCTCGACGGCAGATACAGCTATTCACCTGTAATAAGAGTTGCAGCACCCGGATCACGGGACATCAGCGTGAATGGCAGCCAGGCCGCACATTCCGGCATCCTGCTCATTTTCATACGCGATCCGCTGGTTCTGCAGCAGCAGGACATAAACATCATGGTGCTGGATCTATATGGCCGTATTGTTTACCAGGGATCCGGCAGGCCTTCGAATGTGATGCGCGTACCGTGTGGCATGCTCACCGCGGGCCGATACATGCTGGTCATCCAGTCAGGCAGGGACCACATCCATAAAAGTTTCATGACGCAATAAAGGTTCAATAGTAATGGTTCACAAGTGCAGGTCACCGTTTTTGACGGTGACCTTTTTTAGCCGCGCTTCTTCTTTGTACGAACTACTTTCTTCTGTTGTCCGGGTGCAAAAGCCCGGGCAGACTGGTGGCCGGCCAGCTTTTTGGCATGCCCCGGAGGAAGTATGCGGAACGATGTGGACTTTTGCGCACGGTGGCTGCGGCAGGACGTAGTGGATGATGATACGACAAGCATCACGCAAACAAACAGCAGGAAAGGCGTTTTCATAGTCATCGGTGTTGGTCGGCTGCAAAATAGAAAAACTATAGTGCAGCAGCCACTAAACGGGATAGAGATTACCGCCTGCCTGTCACAAAATTCCACTCTATAAAAAAATATACTTAGCCCGTACTAAGTACATCAGGATACCCGGAGACTTTGTTACTCTAATGATCACACGAAGAAGGGTATGGAACCGGGCCATGGACAGTCCTTGATGGTACAACGCGGGAATTTACACCCCGCTATACCAACTTATAATGTTCTCCTGCTGAGTTCCGACCGCTCTTCCAGCGTTGTTACACTCCGCTTGTCCAGCACCATGGCAATGACACCAATAATGCACAGGCCGGCAAATATGCAGAGCCCGAGGATCAGGCCATGCTGGGGATCATTGTAACTGGTTTGCGTGTTTCCATTCGTGATGACGATACGTTCGCCGGTGGAACGGTAAATAGCATATCCAACACAAACAAGTGCTACAATTACCAGGACGGTCATAATGGTATTTCTATTCATATCTGGTCTTTTCACGGTTATGCAGTCAAATTTGATACCATGGGGCCGGGTTTAAAGTGATTTAACATGCAGTGTTGCATTCGCGCTTCTGCCCACCCGGAGCATTTTTTATGAATAGGCGTTGATTCTCAATAACTGGCATTCCTGCCATCGACCAGATTTTGCAACTGGTCACGTGTACCGGACGTATGGTCACTTCACAGGCAACTGGCACATCTGAAAACCGTAACTTATACTATGACACTTACCGAAACCATAAAATTGTTCGTGTTGGGAAGCCTTATTTCCGGGGTTGTCGTATTCTGTTCATCCAACCACGCGCCCGTTACCGAATTACAGGTGAAGACCACCGTTATAACCGAAAACCTGGCCTATCCCTGGGAACTGCTGTGGGGCCCCGACAACTTTATCTGGATGACCGAGCGGGACGGACGGGTGAGTCGTGTCAACCCGGACAATGGGACCGTTACTCCCTTGATCACGAT
>DASUVB010000439.1:0-5413 GCA_036373835.1 Flavisolibacter sp.
CTGCTGTTGACCACGAAGCCGAGGATGGTTTTCTTGGAAGGAAAGAAATCCATACCGGCACGCGCGCTGTGAAAGCGTGTAGGCATCACCGCATAGTTATCCTTGTCATCGCCCCCGATAAACACACCCTGGTTATAGAAATTGCGATCCAGCACCAGGTGGTTCAGGAACTTGCGATACGAATAATTATAGTTACCGAATGCATTCATCACTTTGTTCCGGTGGTTGAACGTGATGCCGGCATTGGCCTTGGGATAAATTCCCTGCCCGTACCCGGCCGTTACCGTTCCGTTGGTGCCGTGCCGCTGGTCTTTTTTCATGCGGATGTCAATGATGCCGGAATTCCCCGCAGCATCATAACGTGCCGAGGGGTTGGTGATGATGTCAATTCTTTCGATGGCATTGCTGGGCAGTCCGCGGAGATAGTTCGCGAGGTCAGCGCCGGACATGGGTGAAGGCTTGCCATCGATCATGATGATGACACCTGATCTTCCGCGCAGGCTGATGGCATCGTTCTGGTCTATGGTGATCCCGGGCGAGCGTTCCAGCACCTCCAATGCGGTGCTGCCTGCATTCACAATGCTGTTGTCGACGTTAACCACAATTCGGTCGTTCAGCTTTTGAATGAATGGCTTTTTCGCCGTTACGGTCACCTCGGTCATCTGCTGCACCTTTGCAGTAAGTGTCACTGCGGGAACGGCAACCACTCCCGCGCTATTTACACTGAATGCATTGCTGTATGCGACGCTGAATCCCGTCACCGAAGTGCGGATGATGTAACTCCCGGCGGGAATATTCTCAAATGAAGCAACGCCTGACGGGTCAGACAGGGCTGTACGGACGAGCGACGAATCGCTGGCCCGGAGCAACTCGGCCGTTGCATTTTCAAGCGCCTGCTGCTGCTCGTTGCGAATGTTGATCGAAACGTTCCCTGACTGGCCGTAGGCTATGACCGAAAAAAGGGTAGCGAAAAAAAGTATCGCGGTTTTCATTGCTTATTTTTCCTCAAAACACTACAATTCAGGCGCTTCCTGTTAGCTAAAGCAGGTCCACCGCTGCACAGCATCTTTAAATGGAGTCATCCTTTTATGTACGAATTGTGTCGTGTCGGAATTTTACATCACCACGGGATGTTCCACGGAATGCGGTGCTGCAGGCCCATGTTCAAAATCGTTAGTTTCATGTCATGAAGTTCAATGTAGAAGAGATCACCCGCCTGATTCGCAACAGGCGATCCACGTTCCCAAAGCAGTTTGCGACGGGGCATTTCGTTCCGGACGCTGTCATTACCGAAATCCTGGAAAATGCTACCTGGGCGCCCAGCCATGGCAATACGGAACCCTGGCATTTCGTAGTCTTTACCGGGGAAGGACTGAAGAAGCTTGCGCGCTTCCAGAGTGAATTGTACCGTGAGACGGCTGGCGAAAAATTTAAAGAGACCACTTACCAGACCTTGCAGACCAACCCGCTCAAAGCTTCTCATGTTATAGCGTTATGCCTGAAGCGGGATCCGAATAAAAAGTTCCCGGAGATCGAGGAGATCTCGGCAGTAGCCGCCGCCGTTCAGAACATATACTTGTCCGTAACTGCCTATGGTTATGGTGGCTACTGGACCACCGGGGGTATTACCTACAATGAAAAAGCGAAATCGTTTTTCGGGCTGGAAGCAGATGACAGGCTGCTGGGATTTTTTTATATCGGCCACATCGCCACACCTTCAACTGCCGGCACCCGGCAGCCGCTGGATCAGAAAACCACATGGGTCAGGGAATGATCAGATGCGGCGGACTTCTGCGCCCAGATTCACAAGACGCTCGTCGATATACTGGTAGCCACGGTCTATCTGGTCGCTGTTCTGGATGACGCTCAGGCCATCTGCGCTCAGCGCAGCAATGAGCATGGCCACGCCGGCACGGATATCCGGTGAGCTCATTTTGATGCCGCGCAGTTTGTACCTTCTTTCAAGTCCGATGACCGCTGCGCGGTGTGGATCGCACAGGATGATCTGCGCGCCCATTTCAATCAGCTTGTCTACGAAGAACAGGCGGCTTTCAAACATTTTCTGGTGCACCAGCAGGGAGCCGCGGGCCTGCGTGGCCACGACAAGGATAATGCTGATCAGGTCTGGCGTAAATCCCGGCCACGGGTGATCATAAATAGTCAGGATGCCACCATCGAGGTGCTTGTCGATTTCATAGATATCCTGTTCCGGTATATGAATGTCGTCGTTGATAATGTTCATCCGGATGCCCAGCTGCCTGAATTTCTCCGGAATGACCCCCAGGTGCTCCAGCCCCACATTCTTAATGGTTATGTCGCTTTGCGTCATGGCCGCCATCCCGATAAAGGAGCCGATCTCGATCATGTCGGGAAGGATATGGTGTTCCGTGCCATGGAGTCTTTCCACGCCCTGGATGGTGAGCATATTGCTGCCGACACCCGTGATGTTCGCGCCCATGTGATTGAGCATGCGGCACAATTGCTGAACATAAGGCTCGCAGGCTGCATTGTATACTGTTGTGATGCCCTCTGCCAGGACGGCCGCCATCACTACGTTGGCGGTTCCTGTAACCGATGGCTCATCCAGCAGGATGTTGGTGCCCTGCAGTCCTTCCGTAGAAAAATAAAAAAATCCGTCTTCGGGATAGTTGATGAATTCAGCACCCAGCTTTTCAAAACCCAGGATGTGCGTGTCGAGATGCCTCCTGCCGATCTTGTCGCCTCCGGGCTTGGGAATAAAGGCCTTCCGGTAGCGCGCGAGCGTGGGTCCTGCCAGCATCACGGAGCCGCGCAGGCGGCCGCTTTTGTTTTTGTAATCGTTGCTCCGCAGGTAATTCAGATCCACATCGTCAGCCTGGAAGATACAGGTATGGCGGTCGGGCCTTTCTATCTTGACGTTCATCTCGCCGAGCAGCTCAATGAGATTGTTAACATCGGTAATGTCGGGGATGTTGCGGATGGTGATTTTTTCGTCGGTAAGCAGCACAGCGCTGATCACCTGCAAGGCTTCATTTTTTGCTCCCTGTGGAATGATCTCTCCGCGTAATTTTTTCCCGCCGACTACTTCTAATGCTGCCATGGAATGGGTTAAAGGGTGAATGCTGCATTGAACGGACCCGGTGCTGGGGGGATCAGTAGCGCTTTTTGCCGAATTTGCCGCCGCCACCGCGCTTATCGTTACGGCCGCCGCCACCACCACTGCCACCGCGGTTCTGGAACTTGCCGCGCTGCTGGCGGCCGTATCCGCCACGATCCCGTTCCCTGTCCTGGGACGGGCGGTACGCTTTCACATACGGTGTGTTGGTAAATTCCAGCTGGCCCTTGGTAAGGTTGGTCAACTCGCTCTGGATGGCATCGTCATGAACGGTGTCCTTGTGCCAGTTGCTGTAGGCGAGCTTCATGTAATAGGCGATCGCGTTGGCGAAACCCTGGCGCTTCTCGGGATTTTCCTCCTCGAGCGCCTTGTTGATCACCAGCTCCAGGTTCTTGCCCAGGTGCGAATACCGGGGATAGCGCTTGGGATACGGCAGGGGATCGGGCTTGGCCTTGTATGTTTCTTTCTGGGGAATGGGATAGGGGCTGTCCACATCCAGCTTGAAATCGCTGATGTAAAACAGGTGATCCCACAATTTATGACGGAAATCTTCGACGTTCTTCAGGTGCGGATTCAGGAAACCCATAAGTTCAATCACGACGTGCGCCTGCTTCTGGCGGCGGTCACGATCCTCGATCGACATCAGGTGTTCCACCATCTTCTGTATATGGCGGCCATATTCGCGCATCGTCAGGTAATTGCGGGTGGTATTATATTCCATTGCGACAAATGTAATAGTAAACGCTGAATGCAGGATGGGCGGGGGGCAAAAAAGAAAGGGGCCCCGAACCAAGGCCCCTTTTACAAGCCACCATCCTCTTCCACCTAAGAGGTCGTTGAGTAAGTTTGTACGGTTAAAGGTGAAGCACTCATTGCGACATTTATGGGTAACACAAACTTGATACCAATTGATTTTAAACGCCCCAAACATCCTTTTTCTACAGATTTATTGTGCATTTTGTTGAATTTCAACAACAGTTCTGGTCGTGTTGGGTCAAATTCCACAATTTTTTGCCGGACGTTCACAACTCCCGACGGGTCCCGTCACACAACACCCGACGGGTCTCGGTGAACGCATGTATCGGATTTGAAAATTTTGAAGCGAAGATCCGTCGGGGAAGGTTGCGCCCAACTCTCGTCTCCCTTCTCCTGGCTCCCTTCTCCCATCTCCTGCCTCCCGCCTCCCGGCTGACATCTCCCTACATTTGCGCATGACCGTCGAGCGTTTTTTTGAGCTGTTCCTGGAGGAATTGAAGGAGAACCGGGATCTCACGGCGTATTATAAATTCCTGGAGGATCCGCGGAAAATGGCGTTCCGGAAAGCTTATTTCTGCCAGCGGCTTCAATATGTTTCGGAGCATGTGGGCGGCACGCGCCAGGATATCTGGGACTGCGGAAGCGGTTATGGCACCACAGCCCTGTTCCTGGCGCTGAACGGCTATCGGGTCTATGGAAATACGCTCGAGTTCTATTTCCGGCACCTCGATGCGCGACGGGCGTTCTGGTCCCGGTACGGAGATGTATCCGGCTTTACCTGCACGTACGAGGATATTTATGACGTGCACTTCGATCGTTCATTCGATACTGTTATTGTACAGGATACGCTGCACCACCTTCTTCCGCTGGATGAAGGGATCCGCATCCTGCACCGGGCCCTGAAGATGGATGGCCGCCTGGTGGTAGTGGAGGAGAACGGGTGCAACATTGCGCAGCGCATCAAGCTATTCCGGCAGCGGGGCTTCAACAGGAAAGTTGAGGTGTATGATGAGTCCCTCCAAAAAACGGTGCGCTTCGCGGATGAACAGATCCGCTGCCTCGACGACTGGAGGCGCATGCTGGAAAAGGCGGGGTTCAGGATGGATGCCGGTTCCGAACAGTACATCAGGTTCTACCCGCCGCAGTTTTTTGTGCGTCGCGCCTACGAAGATGTGTTGTTGAAGGAACAACGCATCGCCAAAACGAACCGCACGCTTGCGAAATACTTCTTTTTCGGGATCAATTTTACCCTGCAGAAGTGCGCTGCTGAATCTGTTTCTTTGCAGCCATGATCATAGCGGTGAATACCAGGTTCATGATGAAGGACAGGCTGGAAGGCTATGGTTACTTCACCAGGGAGGTATTTTCACGCATTGCTGCATGGCATCCCGAGCACCATTTCTATTTTCTCTTCGACCGGCCTTTCGATGCGGATTTTGTGTCGGCACCGAATGTAACGCCGCTGATTGTTCCACCCCCCGCGCGGCATCCCCTGCTGTGGAAGTGGTGGTACGATTTCCGTGTGCCCTCCGTGCTGAAAAAGATCAGGGCCGACATGTTCGT
>DASUVB010000440.1:0-2275 GCA_036373835.1 Flavisolibacter sp.
ATCGGCCTTTCCCAGGGGGATATAATATTCTTCGTCAGGAACCTCGGACTTATCACCGTACATCACCTCACTCTCCATGAAAATAACAGGGTCTTCTTCATAGCGGATCGCCTGCTTCAATAACCCTTTGGCATCGTATCCATTGCTGACGGACACGACCTTAAGGCCTGGAATATTGGCATATAACGCTTCAAATGCAGTAGAGTGCTGTGCCCCCAGCTGTCCGGCAGAACCATTAGGTCCCCGGAAAACGATCGGGCATGAGATCTGGCCCCCGCTCATGGCAAGCATCTTGGAAGCCGTGTTGAGGATCTGGTCAAGTGCCAGCACCGCGAAATTCCAGGTCATAAATTCAACAACAGGCCGGAGACCGTTCTGTGCGGCACCTACGCCCACCGCAGTAAAGCCCAGTTCAGCGATCGGCGTATCGATCACGCGGCGCGGACCGAATTCCGCCAGCATTCCCTGGCTTACCTTGTACGCACCATTATATTCAGCCACTTCCTCGCCCATCAGGAATACGCGGTCATCTCGGCGCATTTCTTCACTCATGGCTTCACGAAGTGCTTCACGGAAGGCTATTTGTCTCATGGAATGGAATTAAGCGGGGGCAAAATTAGTTGAGTAACAGCATAAAACCTAAATCCTCTACTGTTGTCCCCTGCATGCCCGCACCATGGCGTTGACCGTGGTATCAGAGCGCAAATAGGCAACGTCCTTTACATTGGGATATCGCTTTTCGATCTTCGCCAGCATGCACTGGCAGTAGGCTTTCGCTTTTTCGGGGCCGGTGTCCTTTATGGCATTGGTAATGCAGGACTGCAGGAACTCATCGCGGTCCTGCTGCGTCCACGTGCGGCCACAGCTCCAACACAGTACGATCACTGGCAGGATCAGAATTAGTTTCTTCATATGAACGTGCTGGCGAAAAATTTGCAGGACTCAGGCATGAGCTGGACACAACTGATCGGGCTGACCGCGGGCATCCTAACGGCCACCTCCATGATCCCACAGGTTTTAAAAACATGGCGGGAGAAAAAAGCGGAAGATGTTTCCCTCGTCATGCTGTTTGTGTTGCAGTCCGGCCTCGCCCTCTGGATCATCTACGGCATTCAGCGGGAAGATTATCCCATCATACTTACCAACTGCTTTTCACTGCTGGTCAATATCACCATGGTCGTACTGCGCGTTCGCTATAAACGACGCAGCAGGCTGGCACCCAGGACATAACTGTCCTCAGTTCACATTTTCGATCACCATGGCCGATGCGCCACCTCCCCCATTGCAGATGCCTGCGGCTCCAATGCGGCCGTTGTTCTGCTTCAACACATTGATCAGTGTTACAATAATGCGCGCGCCGCTGGCTCCAAGTGGATGTCCCAGTGACACTGCCCCGCCATTCACATTCACTTTTGCCGGATCCAGGTTCATCATCTTTGTATTCACGATTCCGACAACACTGAACGCTTCGTTCAGCTCAACAAAATCGACATCTTTCAGTGTAAGACCTGCCTTCTGAACAGCGCGTGGTACTGCAATGCTGGGCGTCGTGGTGAAATAGGTTGGTTCCTGCTCGGCATCTGCATAGCTACGCAGCACAGCGATCGGCTTTATACCCAGTTCTTCTGCTTTTTCTCTGCTCATCAGCACAACGGCAGCAGCACCATCATTCATGGTAGATGCGTTTGCCGCCGTCACCGTGCCTTCCTTCGTAAATGCAGGGCGGAGTGATGCGATCTTGTCAAATTTTACATTCCATGGCTCTTCGTCGCGGTTCACTACTACGGGATCGCCTTTTTTCGACGGGATCTCCACCGGCACTACTTCATCCTTGAATTTTCCTGCTTCCCAGGCACCCTGGCTGCGCTGGTAGCTTTCGATGGCGAACTTGTCCTGCTCTTCGCGGCTGACCTGGTTCTCCGACGCCGTGATATCTGCCGCGCAGCCCATGGCGAAATTGCTGTAGCAGTCGGTCAGACCATCCTTCTGCAGTCCGTCGATCATGCTGGTGGAGCCATACTTGTTGCCCCACCTCAGGTTCTCCACGTAAAAAGGAACACTGCTCATGTTTTCCATGCCACCGGCGACCACAATGTCGCTGTCGCCCAGAAGAATACTTTGTGCGCCCTGCGCAATGGCCTTCATGCCACTGGCGCAGACCTTGTTCACGGTGGTGCACACCACCTTGTCCGGAAGTCCTGCATATTTGGCCGCCTGCCGTGCAGGTGCCTGTCCCAGGTTTGCCTGCATCACGCAGCCCATCAGCACCTCGTCC
>DASUVB010000441.1:0-4473 GCA_036373835.1 Flavisolibacter sp.
TGTACTGTTCGATCAGGTCGCGGATCCCCTGTACCAGGCCTTTTTTCTGCAAAAGCAGGGGCGAAAGGTTGTGCGAAATGTTCCTGATCTCATCGGTCAGGCTTGTTACGTCCTCGATGGTTCCCCTGATCAGGTCGTCCCTGTTCCTGCTGCCATTCCCGTTTTCGATCGCTTCCAGGTTGAATTTGATGGAAGACAGCCCAGCCCCGACCGAATCATGCAGCAGCGCCGAGATGCGCCGCATTTCCTTTTCCTGGTACTCGCTGATGTTCTTGAAAATGTTTTCCTGCTGGCGGTTCAGTTTCCGCAGCAGGTCTTCCGCATCCAGCTTGTAGTTCTTGAAGCGAATGGAAAGCGCCAGTGCCAGCAGCGAGATCTCGATCGAAAAGCCAATGTTGACCGCATTCCGCGTGAAAAGGTTGTCCGCCGTGTTGCCGGTGATATACTGCATGTACAGCTGGGTGAAGAAGGTGAACAGGCTGGAGGCGAAAATGATGTACCCGGAGTATTTTATGTTGCGCCGCCATCCCATGATCGAAAAGGCGAAGACGGGCAGGATGGAGACGACCATCAGCACCTGCATGAACACGAGCCAGAAGACACGGATCGTGCCGGTGTTGGGAACCAGCCAGAAGCCGCATGCAAAACACAGCAGGAAAAAGCCAATGTACCAGTTGGTAAAGCGGTACATGCGTGGAAAGTAATGGCGTACCCCGAGCAGCTCGCGTGAAAAAATGATATAAAAAAGTGGCCCCAGCGAAATCGTCAGCGGGCGCGCAAAATCCGCAAGCCCGGGCCGGTTCGGATAGAAATACATAAAGCTGTACCCCAGATCGCTGAAGATGTAGCCGGCAACCATCAGTACGTACAGCGCATAATAGATGTAAAGCTTCTCCCGGATATTGAAGTACAGGAACAAGGTAAACAGCAGGATAAAGATGCTGATGCCCGTCATTAATCCCGCCAGGACATTACCCACCCTGTTGTCTTTCAGGAACTGGTCCTCCCCCAGGAATTTCACCGGTACATGCAGCTGCTCGTTACGTTTGTCGATCATCAGCACCAGCCTCAGGTCCTTTTGCCGGAGGTCCAGTTGGTACACGAAGTTCGGATGATTGACATCGCGGGTATGAAAGGGCATATGATCTCCTGTGACTCCGAAATCCCTGACAACCGAATCGCCGCTGAGCAGCCAAGCTCCCAGGTAATTGATATGGGGGTTGTGCAGCTCGGCGTAAAGCTGCGCATCCGTAAACCGGAATGCTGACAGGTCAATAGAGATCCAGAACATCCCGTTCTTATAGCTCATGTCCAGGCCTGTACCGGGCAGGGGTGCCAGTTGCGGCTGAACAGCAAAGAAGCGTGACAGCCGGTAATCGGTGGATGGGTCGAAGCAATAGCGAACTGCGACCTCGTTCGGGGGAATGCGCTGGTCATTGACAAAAAAGGAAATGCCCGCGACAGCTGTATTCACCAGGGAGGTCATCAGCAACAGGCAGATGAACCTGCGGATATGAGCATGGAAAGCGGGCATGGGGCCCTAAAATATACCTTGTTGCAGCAAATCTCCCATCCGGCCTGAAAAATACTGCCTTGGAGGTACGGCGTCCTGTCAATGAAAATTGCCGGGAACTATCCTGATAAAAGTATTATATTCAGGTAGCGTATCCCCCTGCTAACCCGGCCATTATCCCCTGAACGTTCACTCCCCTGTGGAATCATCTTTCAACTTTAAAACTTTAGATATGGAAGAATTGACCCTCCAAAAGGATGCATTGTCCCTGGCCCGGCGGAATATGCTTGCCTATCTCGAATCGCACGATGTACAGTATGTGCGCGAGGATGCCGTGTTCCGCACACTGGGAACAGGTGAAGTATATAACGGCAGGGCTGATATCGGTGCCATGCTGCATTTTATGTATCACCTGGCCTTCGACGCACACCTCGAGGTGAAGCACCAGCAGGTAACCGAAAGCCAGGCCGTTGTTGAGGGACTGTTCCGCGGAAAGCACATTGGTGAAATTGCCGGTGTTCCTGCAACGGGTCGCGACGTTTCCGTCCCGATGTCCGTTTGCTATGACCTGGAAGATGGCTTGATAAAGGAAGCGCGTATCTATTTCCTGGATGATGTACTGCTGCAGCAGCTCGGCGTTTCCATCACCTCCCGGCCGGTGCGGACCACCTACCTCGTTCGCGACATTTTCCACCTGAAATTCGGCCAGTACCGGGAAGCAAAGAAGCTTATTGACGAGGCAACAGAAAAAAGGCTGATGCCGGAAGCGCAGGGCAACCGCATCCTGACCGACTTCACGGGAGCATCGTACCGCCTCATTTTCGAGGAGGGCTACGAGAGCCTGGCTGATTACGAATTGTCCATGACCACCAGCATGCGCACCGAAGAATGGAAACAGTGGTATGAAAAGTTCAAGCCCCTGGTGGAGCGCAGCTACCGCGAAATACTGAAACAGGTAACCTGATAAATCCATTTTATGTATATCATCGTCAACCATTACATCAAGGACCCGGATGCATTCTGGAAGATCGTTCGTGAGCGCCCCGACATTGGCGCCCAGAACATCAAGGTGCATGCTGTATACCCATCGCCGGACATGCTGCGCGCCATCTGCCTGTGGGAAGCGCCCAGCATTGCCGAGATAGACGGCTTCCTGTCGGACAATTTTGCGGACCTCGTGTCCAATGATTATTTCTACGTGAACGAGGAGGCTGCAATGGGCCTGCCCCAGGTGAAGCAAATGGCCTGATAAAATGCCCCGCCCGTGCGGGGTTTTTAAATTAATCAGTTATATTGGGTATGCTTCGTATCCGCGTGAAAGCTGTGTCTTATGAAAACCCCGCAGCTGTTCGCCCCGCCTGGATCCCGGCCGTATCCCGCACTGCTGCGATAATTCGTAAACAAAAGGAACAATGTACCAGTTGCTGACCTCTTTGCTGAATGTGCGCCCCCAGGAGATCTGGCTGGTAAAGAAGCTTTTTTTCATACAGTTCTTCCTGGTGCTGGCCGGTGCCTTTCTTTTCATCACCGCCAATACCATTTTCATCTCGACTCACCCGGTTGCCGATCTTCCCAAAGCATACATTCTTACGGCCATCTTCCTGGTAATTGCCAACTATGGTTACCAGAAGCTCGACAAGTCCGTCGACGTCAAGGTGCTTTCGTTTACCATCGTGACGATATCGATCGCGGTGCTGACGCTGCAATGGACGCTGATGCAATACTTCGACAACACGGTAATGCCTTACGTGCTGCTGGTAGCGTACAACGTGGTGTACATGCTGGTGGGATACCTGTTCTGGACGCTGGCGGCGCTGTTGTTCAATACCAAGGACAGCAAGCGCATTTTCACCCTGATCAGCGCCGGTGACCTGCCTGCGAAGCTTGTGGCATACCTGAGCATTACATACATCGCCTACGCTATTGGCATGGAGAACATGCTGCTGGTGTCCCTTGCCGCGCTGATCGTTGCGGGCATTCTTGTGTACCGGCTCTTTAACAACAAGAATATCGACATCCTCGAATTCGAGCACGAGCAGGTGCATTACTTCAAGAAGCACACGTTCGTTGCGCGCGTCAGCCGGCTGTTCAGGATCTTTGGTTCGGAGCTGACAGTCTCACTTTCCGGCGTAGCCTTCATTTCGTTCCTGGTATATGTTTTCGTTGATTTTACGTTCCTGACAGAAGTAAAGCCCACCTTCAAAACAGACCTTGAGCTGTCACAGTTCTTCGGTATTTTCCTGGCGATAGGCCGTGTTGGCGGTGTGCTCATCAAGCTGGTATTCAGCAGCCGCATGATCAACCGCATCGGCATCCTGAAATCTTTGCTTTTCCTGCCGCTGTCGCTGCTGCTGTTTTGCATCGGCATTTTCATTGTGAAGGCCGTGCAGCCCGACCTGATCAACTTCCTGTATGTTTTCGGATTCATGTTCCTGCTGATCGAAATCGGCAAGGCGGTGATACAGGAGCCCATGTTCTTTGTACTCTTCCAGCCGCTGAAGCTGGACCTGCGGATGAAAGGACACGTGATCGCGAAGGGATACATGTACCCGCTGGCACTCTTAGGGGCAGGCCTGATACTTGTGAATTACCTCGAGAACCATAAAGATGTTTCATTCCAGATCACGACCGGTGTGCTGGCGCTCTGTATCGCAATCTGGATCGTACTAATCTTCACAGTGAAGCGCAGCTACGTGCGCACCCTCCAGGAAGCGATCCGTAGCGGTTATTTCCGTGGCAATGAATTATTTCTTGAAGGAGATGATACCACCCAGCAGATCCTGGTGCAGAAGACGGAAAGCCGCAAGCCTGCGGAAGTGATCTACGCGCTGGAGTTGCTGCAGCGAGCGCAGTACCCGCAGATGAACCAGGTGATCCAGCGGATGCTGGGCCGGAAGGAATCCGTGATCGTTGATTACGCCCTGGACTGGATCCTCGAGAACAGCGGTGCCGAAATGATC
>DASUVB010000442.1:0-2274 GCA_036373835.1 Flavisolibacter sp.
GACGATGGCACCAAGCGCATAGCCTTTGTGGCTGCCATGCTCGCGGTCACCGCCGAGCGGCAGCAGGGTGCCTCCAACTTTCAGTACGTGTGGATCGGTCGTGGGGTGACCGTCCTTGTCCTGGACCCAACCGGTAGGCGCCACGCCATTCTTCCGTTGCAGGATCTCCAGCTTTCCGTTGGCAGCAGTTGTTGTCGCGAAATCAGCCACGAAGGGTGGCTGTTCGCCGGCGGGTACTGCAACACATATCGGGTTGGTGCCCAGCAGGCGCTCCACGGAAAACGTGGGAGCCACCAGCGGGCTGGCATTCGTCATACAGATACCGATCATATCATGCTCCAATGCCATCATCGCGTGCCAGGCTGCTATTCCAAAATGATTGCTGTTCTGTACGGCCACCCACCCGGTGCCTGCAAGTCTTGCCTTGCTGATGGCGATCTCCATGGCGCGGGGTGCCACCACCAGGCCCAGCCCACTGTCGCCGTCAACCGTTGCGGTGGAGGGGGTTTCGTGAATTGTAATGATCTGCGGCGTTACATTGATGCGGCCTGCTTCCCACAGCCGGGCGTAGCCGCTCAGCCGGGCGATGCCGTGTGAATCGATGCCACGAAGGTCCGCGGACAGGAGTACACGCGATGCCAGCGCCGCATCCTGCTCGCTGCATCCTGTTTTTGCAAATACCGCCCTTGCAAAGTCATACAGCTGTTCATAGGGAAAATGTGTCACGCTCATGCTGCAAAATAAAGACTCTGCAATTACATGAACCTGGAATGATGCTGAGAAATGACGGAATGCTGCTGTTGCAGGTGGGAAGGAGAAAAAAAAAGCTCCCTCCCGGGAGCTTATGCATTATCAGAATGGGAGGTCGTCTGCCACGTCATCCATTGCCGCAGGTGCGGTGCTTTCCTGGCGGGCTGGCGCAGCATTGTAACCGGTGTTCCCGGCGTTAGCGGTGTTATCGCCTTTGCGTCCCAGCAGTTGCACTTCGCGCACGCGCATGGACAGGGAAGCGCCTGCAGTGCCATCACTCCTCGTGAAGCTGCGAACCTCGGGGCTGCCTTCCGCGAAAACCTGTGTACCCTTTACCAGGTACGGTGCAATGGCCGTCTTGTCGGTCCAGTAGGCACAATCCACCCAGGTGGTCTTCTCCTGGTTGTTGCCCTGGCTGTCGCGGTACTTCTCCGTGTGGGCGACCGTGAAGTTGATTACATTCTTTCCGTTTACCGTGTTGACTACGCAATCTTTACCCAGATTGCCGATTACTTGCATTTTAATCATAGTGCTCAATATTAGGCGTCCAAGATAAGGTTAATTCACCATCCCGGACCACAGGCAAGCTACTTCGGCAGCATAAGTTTTCCATGTGTAATGCACACTGAAGCACGAGTTTTATCATCCCGGAAATCAGTGCTGGCGGCTGTCTTTTTTGGAGGAAGAACCCGCGGCCGGCTTTTTCCGGCCGGAATCCTTCAATGCCTTGTCCAGGATGAACTCGATCTGGCCATTCACGCTCCGGAATTCATCGGCAGCCCACTTCTCCAGCGCCTTGTAGGCGTCTTCATCCAGCCGCAGCACAAAGTTTTTCTTCGAACTCACCCGTTTAGTTTGTTTTCAACGTCAGTAATTTGCTCCAGCGCCTTCCGGAACATGAAGACGTCCTGTGAACCGATAAAAATTTTTTTCCCGCTCCTCAGCTGTAGCTGGACGCCATTCTTCCCGGCCAGCCTGTAGACCCAGCCGTAGCCAGGCAGGTATTGGAAACCATATTGCAGCGGCGGTCCCTTGCGGACCTCGGCTTTCGAGATCATACCGCCCGTGATCACCTGGGGCTTCCGTCGGAAGGGGGGCCAGCGCAGGGACACGGCATCGGTAGAGACCGTGATCTCGAAAACAGCTCGCGCGAGCAGGTAAAAGACGACGGAAAATACAATGACCAGCAGCACCAGCACGATCGCGGCTTCATCCGCGGGTATTTGACCTGCCACTGCCAGCACGGCAACCGTTCCGAAGCAGATCACGGCAGTTGCCACCATCAGGTACGTGATCATTCCCTGGCTGAACCGCTGCACTTCGTGAAACAAAATTTTTTGCCCTGTTGCCGCTGTCATGTTACTGGTATAAGGTTCCGGTATTCAGGATCGGTTGTGCACCACGCTCGCCGCAGAGCACCACCATCAGGTTGCTCACCATGGCAGCCTTCTTTTCTTCGTCAAGCTGTACGATGCCCTTGTGCGAAAGCATTTCCAGCGCCATCTCTACCATTCCCACGGCGCC
>DASUVB010000443.1:0-4657 GCA_036373835.1 Flavisolibacter sp.
AAGATCCTTGTGGTGGATGCCGCCTGTGGCCAGTGCAAGCTGGGCCTGAAAGGCAAGGGCTGTGACCTCGCGGTACGCATCGATGGCAAATCCTACTTCGTGGACGGCACGGATATCGACTCGCACGGTGATGCCCATGCAACCGATGGCTTCTGTAACTCCGTACGAAAGGCGGAAGTCCAGGGAGAAGTTGTTAATGATCGTTTTCGTGTAACGTATTTCAGGTTGAGGAAAAAAGGTTAGGACGGAGCCAGGAGTTCGGAGGACGGAGCCAGGAATTCGGAGGACGGAGCCAGGAGTTCGGAGAAGGGAGGTGCAGGACGTTGCTGGTTGCTGGTTGCTAGTTGCCTGGATGTCGAAGATTTGAACCTTTAACCTTGCACTTTAAACCTTTAACCTCAGGATCCCTGGTCACCGTAGCTTTGCCGCCTTCGTATAACTTCGGCGGCCGGGGAGCGTAGGTGACAAACCTCAAACATTGTTACCGATACACCCGGGCAGCGTTAGTTACCCCCCGTTGTTGCCCTTCCGGCTTCGTCATCAATACCTGTCTTTCGCTGCCGCGTGGATTTTACCTGGCTTGACCCAAAGCGATACGTAAATGAGGCTACTACCCGGCGGGGATCCCACCACGCATACGCAGTCAGATATTGCCCGGCAAAGTCCGATGTGCCAAAGAATTCCGCGGTCCTGAATACATCATTGAAGTTGACACGTGCCGTCGCACGGTCGTTGAAGAACATTTTCTGTACGCCCATGTTCATCATGTAGAAAGAACGCTGCTTCATCGTGCCGCGGAACAGCTTGGGTGATTCGAACATGCCGTGCAGGTTGGCACTCCATCCCTTTCCAAACTTAAGATTCGGCTGTGCAAAGCAGGTGAGCGCAACCACCTCGAGGTCTACTTCCCGTCCCGGTCCGAAATCCGCACGGTTGTGTGTATAGAAACCAGTGGCACCGGTTGTCAGCGTGAACTTCCCCTTTGTGAACGTGTAATTGCTGTTCAGGCTTACATTCCGCTGCCGCGCAAGATTCTTTGGTGCATAAAAACTTTTTGTACCGTTCAGTGTGTCGGATATTGAAACGATCACGTTGTCGATAATGGTAAAGCTGAGGCTTGTAACCAGCCTCGTTTTGTAAACATTGACAAGGCTGAATGTGTTCGCGAACTCAGGCTTCAGCGCCGGGTTGCCTTTAAATCCGCCGTACTCGCTCGCCCGCTTTTCAAACGGGTTCAGGTCCTGGTACGAGGGGCGGTTGATCCGCCGGCTGTAGGAAAGCGTCCACTGGTTCAGCGGGTTCTTCGCAAACGTGATGTTGCCTGAAGGAAAAAGATTCAACCACCGCCTGGTGAATTGCTCGTTATATTCAGCAAATCCACTTCCATTCTTCTTATGCCCGGTGGAAGTGCCCTTCGTAATTGTTTGCTCCGCGCGCAGCCCGATCATGAACTGCACATGGCTGACCGACTTATTGAAAGAAGCGTAAACGGCATTGATGTTTTCACGGTACAGGAAATGGTTGCTCAGCACCGAGTCATATTCCAACTTCGCCGAGGTGTGATTGTACGAGATAAAAGAATTGTCGCTGTTGATGAACGCCGATTTCATTCCCACGGCCAGCCTTCCCTTAAGCCAGTCTCTTTCATAATCAGCCTTGAATGACCATATGTCAATATCGGACGGCGTCACCATCGTATAGTTCCGCGACCCCAGTAAATTGGTGCGGGTACCGTCATAGAACTCGTTCGGCTGGTACTGTTCGTTGCGCAGGCGGAACGAACCGTAATCTGCATCCATATTGAGCGTGGTGCCGCTCTTATTGTACTGGTAATTGATGTTCGCATTAAGCGTATTGCGAACGGCAGTGCTGCGGTTGTCGGAAACCAGGATGCGGTCAATGGATGAAGAGTTGTCACCACCGATATACGTAATACCATCCGTGGCATTGCGGTCGTTGGAAATGATGCCGCTCACGAGCACACCGATGGTATTGTGCTTATTAAGGAACCGGTCAACACCCGCTTTGTAATTGTGCGAGCGGTTATGCGTTACCGAGGCGGTATACCCGTCGAAAACACTGTCCAGCACATGGCGGTATACATCCAGGTCAAACTCATTGCGCGCATTGTTGTAATTGTAATTCCCAAATACATTCACCAGCCGGTTGCGGTTGTTCAATGCAATACCGTTATTGAAACGCGCCCATTTCCCCTGCTGGTAGTTGGAACTGACAGACCCGTTGGTACCGAAAGATGAACTTTTCTTCAGCCTGATGTTGATGATACCACCTGTTCCGGCAGCGTCATATTTGGCCGATGGGTTATTGATGATCTCTATAGCCTCGATCGCGTTGGCTCTCAGGGAGCGCAGGTAGTTGGAAAGATCCCTTCCCGATAATGGGCTCGGCTTCCCGTCAATGAATACCTGGACTCCGCTTTTGCCGGTGATGGAAATATTGTCCTCATGGTCAACAAGCACACCCGGTGAGATGCGCAGCAATTCGATGCCGTCCATGCCCGTTGCAGAGGAATTGGCCTCTACGTTGAAGATCATTTTATCGGCTTTTACCTCGATGACCGGTTTTGTTGTGCGGATCACCACCTGCGACAGGTTACCCGATTTGCGGTCCAGTACCACGGGAACTGAAACAATAGCACCGGAAAAATCAAATGGCGCACTAACAGCCTCCCTGAATCCGGAGGAGCTGGCCCTGATCAGGTAGCGTCCGGGTGGAGCCGCTTCTATTGAATAACTGCCGTTGGATTGTGTTACCGCGGTCTTAATAACGGCGCTGTCTGTTGCTTTCAGTAAAATAACAGTTGCAGCGGCCAGCGGATTGTCTGCAGCGTCTTTGATAACACCCTGTATCTGTGCATTCACCGAAAAGGCGGCGCACAGCAGGGCAGCCAGCAGTAGTTGCTTCATAATCAGTAGTTGTGTAAGAGAAGTGCGTTGGTTTTCAGGGAAGGAGCAGCAAAGGTACCGTTTAATATGAAACATGGAATCCCCGAAAGCGGTCATGAGTAGATGTTCGCGGTTTGCAGTTCGCCGTTTGCTGTTCGCGGTCTTGTCCGCGTCCGTCACCAGAGGCTTTGGCCGTGCGCCGGCGCCGAAGCTTTAGCGCAGGAGCCCGGAGACCGTAGCTTTCAGCGAAGGCGGATCGCTGTTCGCGCCTTAACCTTAACCTTAACCTCAACCTCAACCTAAACCTAAACCTTAACCTTTTTGATAAATGGTGCTCCTGCCTCGGCGAAATTTTGTTTCTTCAGCATTCATACCTTTCCAATGAAACGAAACATGCCGTTCCTGTTCCTGGTGCTGCTATCCACCACATCACTCAGCGCCCAGCAGGTGTTCAAATACAGTGCAGACCTTACCGCCATCACCAATGACCGTCTTACGGTTACCATGCAGGTGCCGCCGCTGAAGCAGGCCACGGTTGAATTCAGCTTCCCGAAAATGATCCCCGGCACGTACCGCATCGCTGATTATGGAAAGTTCGTGGGCGACGTTCGTGCGTTCGACAAAAGCGGTAAAGCATTACCGGTAAAAAAGACCGGCAGCAACACTTGGAAGATCAGTAACGCAACATCCCTTTCGAAGATCACCTACACTGTTGAAGACATTTTCGACACGGAAGTAAAGCACAATATATACCCCATGGCAGCCACGAATTTTGAACCCGGTAACATCTCGTTGCATACACCGGGTATTTTTGGTTTCATCGAGGGATACAACCAGTCTGCATATGAAATATCAATGACAAAGCCTGCATCCATGTATGGCGCGACATCAATGCAGCCTGTTTCCTATTCATCAACACACGAAACATACCGCGCCGCAAACCTGAATGAGCTGTACGAGTCACCTGTTATGTACACCGTTCCCGATACAACGTCGGTTACCGTGGGAAATGCACAGGTGCTGGTATCGGTATACTCACCCGGGAAACTGGTCCGCTCAAAACAGATCGCGGAGTGGATGCATGACCTGCTGGAAGCAGCGCGGCAATATCTTGGCGGGCGCCTGCCGACTGACAAATATGCATTCCTTTTCTATTTCAAGGACCTGTCGGCAAAACATTCTTTCCCCGAAAACCTCATGGGCGCCCTGGAACACCCGGCATCTTCTTATTATTATTTGCCCGACATCCCTGCTGAAGAGATGAAAAGCTCCATTATCGATATTGCTTCGCACGAGTTCTTCCATATCGTTACGCCGCTGACGATTGCATCGCGTGAGGTGAAGCAATTCAACTACACGCAGCCCAAAATGTCGCAGCACCTGTGGCTGTACGAGGGCAGCACGGAATATACCGCCCACCATGTGCAGGTAAAATACGGGTTGAAAACCGTGAACCAGTTCCTCGAGGAGCTTTCTTCCAAGATCACGGTATCGCGCCGGATGTATGATGACAAGCTTCCCTTTACGGAATTAAGCCGCCATGCCACGGACCGGCACCGGGCCCAATATGGGAATGTATACCAGAAGGGCGCGCTCATTGCTGCCTGCCTCGACCTGCTGCTACTGGATTTGTCTGGCGGCACATATGGCTTCAGGAACCTGACCTATGATCTGGGCATACGCTACGGGAAAGACAGGTTTTTCGAGGACGACCAGCTGTTTGATGAGATCGCGGCGCTGACGTGGCCGGA
>DASUVB010000444.1:0-3074 GCA_036373835.1 Flavisolibacter sp.
TACAATGCGGCCAACGCGGCGACCCAGTTCGAAAAATTCGACGCGGGGGGCAACCTCCTTGTCGGGTACGAATTTGCCAACCGCCTGTCCTTCCAGCTGAATGCGCAACTGGGCCTGGTTGATATTAACAAAGAAAACCCGGCAAATACTGCAGATAAAACACGCTGGAGGAATACCGGCTTCGGGTTGTCCATGGGTTTCCGCTTTTGACTGATGCAAAAAGAGGGTATCTCACAACTCCGGGCGGCTTCGAGATAATTCGGCAGTGACAAAAACCATGTAGCTAAGTAAAAAGCTATGGACAGCGCTGGAGCATTTCGAGACACCCTCTTACCTCACTACGGCGGGCCCGGGCAGCTCCTGCCATCGTTCATATAAAGACGACACCAGGAAAGATGTTGCCTCCAACATGTATTTTCCGGCCAGGAAGAACACGCATCAGCATACACAATCACGCCGCTCGCGCGCTCATCAAAAAAATTTCAGTCATAATCGCTTATGCCCTACCTTGACAAAAACTACTGATTATGGCTCGGATTTTCATGAGCACTATGTTTTGCCTGCTGTTCTTCTGGTCGGCGGCGCAACAAAAGAAGCTGCTTACCACAGAAGACTATGGCAAATGGCAGAACCTGGGAACAACAGCGCTGTCTGCCAACGGGGACTGGATCGCGTACCACGTTACGGTGCAGGAAGACAACGATACCCTGTTCGTTCAAAACAGGTCGACAGGAAAAGTTCACAAGCTGGAATTTGCTTTTGCTCCCGAGTTTTCGATGGACAACCAATGGATCGCTTACCGCGTAGGCCTGCCGTATAAGGAAGCTGAGAAGCTGCGCGACCAGTCGAAGCCCATTGAATACAAAATGGGGCTGCTGAACCTGGCTTCCGGCAAAAAGGAAGAGATCAAAAACATCAATCGCTTTGGCTTTTCAAAGGACGGCCGCTTCCTGGCAGTCTACCTGAATGCGCCGAGGGAAAGCAAGGACAAAGGCGCCGTGCTCCTGGTGCGCAACCTGGCTGAAGGCACCACCCGGACCATTGGCAATGTGACCGAATATGCATTCAACAAGAAGAGCGATCACCTGGCCTACATTGTTGAATCTGCCAACACCGCGGCAAATTCCATCGAGCTTTTCAACCTTAAAAATTCAACACTAAAGGTGCTGGCCAGTGACACTGCCCGCTTCTCAAAGATCACCTGGCAGAAAAACGGTGACGCCCTGGCATTTTACAGGAGCTTCCGGAAGGATAAATACGAGGAGGATAATGCCGTCGTATACCTATATGGAAACCTGTCCAAAAGCCCCGCATTACGCATTTTCGACCCGGAAAAGAATTCGAACTTTCCAAAGGGCATGCGCGTGTTCAACGGCTCAGCCATTACGGTTAGTGAAGACATGAGCAGCGTATTCTTCGGCGTAAAAGGCTGGACGTATAATGAGCTGGCGAAAAAGGACGACAGGCGGCCGGGCGACAGCCTCACCAAAAAAGACACGGCGCGTATTGATTCCACACGGGCGATCATTGCTGCCCGTAAGGGATCTTCACCTGAAAAACTAGCCGGCGTAGACATCTGGCACTGGAAGGATCCCGAGATACAACCACGCCAGAAAGTTACGCTTGGGCAGGATACCGTATCCAGCTACCTGAGTGTATGGAATGTAGATAACGGCACGTTTTTCCAGCTGGCGAATGCAGCTGCGCCGCTGGCGCAACTCACAGGCAATTTCAGGCACGCCGTCATTTATACTGATCATAAATACAAACCGGCCTTCAAGGAAGATTATGCAGATGCCTTTATCGTCGATGTAAAAACCGGCGCCAACAAGCTGGCATTCGAAAAGACCGTTGCCGGTCCCGGGGCTTTCCCACGTACGTCGCCGGACGGACGTTACCTGCTTTATTTCAAGGATAAAAACTGGTGGACTTATAACGTTGCTACGGGACAGAATACCAACCTGACCGAAAAGCTGGGTGTTCCGTTCTGGAATATACGGGATGACCGGCCAGGCCTCCGGCCCGCTGTCGGAACCGGTGGATGGACGAAGGGAGACCGTGAGGTACTGCTGTATGACGAGTACGATGTGTGGGCTGTAAAACCGGATGGCAAAGGCGCCAGGAAGCTCACGGACGGCAGGAAAGATGAAACGGTGTACCGCGTGAACCGGCTTGATTTTGAAAATCCTTATATCGACGATTCGAAGCCCGTCTTCTTCAGTGCTTATGGCGACAAGACCAAGCAGTTTGGTTACGCGCGGATGCAAAACGGCAGGACCGAAAGGCTGATCTTTGAAAATGCGCACGTAGGTCGCCTGGTGAAGGCGGAGAACGCGAACACTTATTTGTATGTCAAGCAGAATTACGATGTTTCTCCCACCCTCTTCGTCAGCGACGACCTGGTTTCCGCGAAGCAGGTGGTTGCCACCAACCCGCAGCAGCAGGATTACTTCTGGGGTAAAAGCGAATTGATCACATTTACGAACAAGGCCGGAAAAAAAATGCAGGGCGCGCTGTTCTACCCGGCGAACTATGAAGCCGGCAAGAAATACCCGATGGTGACCTACATCTACGAGATACTTTCCAACACGGTTCATAATTATATCACGCCATCGCAGCGAAGCCCGTATAATACTACCAACTTCACCAGCAATGGTTACTTCGTTTTCCGTCCTGATATCGTGTACGAAATCAATGACCCGGGTATGAGTGCCGTGAATAATGTGATCCCTGCCGTAGAGGAAGTCCTGAAAACAGGCATGATCGACAGGGACAAGCTGGCTATCATGGGACACAGCTGGGGCGCGTACCAGACTTCATTCATCATTTCCCAGACAAAGATGTTCAAGGCCGCCGTTGCCGGTGCGCCGCTGACGAATTTGATCAGCATGTCGAATTCGATCTACTGGAATACCGGTACGCCCGACTCTAAAATTTTTGAAACAAGCCAGGGACGATTTGACGGACCATGGTACGAGCGGATGGAAGAACACATGCGGAATTCTCCCATGTACCAGGCGTCAAAGATCGAAACCCCGTTGCTGGTGGCCTTCGGTGATAAGGATGGAGCGGTC
>DASUVB010000445.1:0-5389 GCA_036373835.1 Flavisolibacter sp.
AGCAGCCGCACCACTTACGATTTCTGTAAGCTCGGTTGTGATCGCTGCCTGGCGTGCCCTGTTGTACGAGATCCGCAGGCTGCGCAGCAGCTCATTGGCATTCTCGCTGGCCTTGTCCATTGCCGTCATGCGGGCGCCATGCTCGGATGCATTGGCGTCAAGAACTGCCTTGAACAGTTGTGTGTTCAGGATCTTCGGCATCAGTTCCGTGATCAGCTCTTCCTTGTTCGGGTCAAAAATGAAATCTGCTTTCCCCGTTGAACCGCTGCTGGTTGTTTTCTGGATGGGAAGGAACTGCTCTACCACGAAACGCTGTGTCGCCGCGTTCTTGAATTCACTGTAAATGATCTCAACACGGTCGAATTCGCGGTTCATAAATGCCTTTACGGCAGCCTGTGCCGCTTCCTGTACCGCCTCGAAAGTCAGGTGCAGGAAAATATCCTTATAAGTATCGGTGACCTTGAAATTATTCTTGGCGAAATGCTCGTAACCCTTTTTCCCGATGCTCCAGATCGTCACATTTCCCTTCGCTTTCTGCGTGGGATAACGCTCCGCCATCGTCTGCTTTGCCAGCTTGATCACATTGGCATTGTAGGCGCCGGCAAGTCCCCTGTCCGACGTGATCACGATCAGCAGCACTCTTTCCACGGCGCGTTCTGTTGCCAGCGCGTTTCCTGCTTCCACTTCCGTGTTGCTCACAATATTGCTGAGCATCTCCTGCAGCTTGCGGGCGTAAGGACGCATCTGGATGATGGCATCCTGGGCGCGGCGAAGCTTGGCCGCACTCACCATTTTCATTGCCTTGGTGATCTGCTGGGTGCTTTGAACTGATTTGATCCTGTTACGAACTTCCTTTAACTGGCCGGCCATAGTTTTTCGGTTTGGGAACGGGTACTATCCCCGCCCTGTTTTGGCGGGCAAAAGTACGGGAAGAGGGGTGAAATTCCATGGAAAATAAGCTTTTAACAACCCCTACGGACCCTCGCCCAGTACTATTTCACGCTGGATCCCGTAGCTGGTCAGCAACCGCCCCCCGGCCGTGGTCACCGATTTCAGGGGACGCTCTTCCTCGGCCGTGATCTGGACAATGATATTCCCCGCTCCCACCTGCCGCACCAGCTGCTCGCTGACGTGGATCACGCCGTCAACCGGCTTCAGGAAAGTATTCACATCATTCACGTCGGCGTCGGTATTGATCATGACCAGGCGCACCCTTGCACCCGGGCTGATGTCCTTCAGGCGGATCGAAAATGGCTGTAGCGGCAGTTGCGAAGGCAATGGCTCCTCCAGTGTAAATGGTCTGAACGTAAAGCGCTCCCGGAACTTTCTTCCCGCAGAATCGGTGAAAATGACAGTATGATTGCCTGAAAACTGTTCCGCGGGTATCACCTTTTCATAGTAGCTGCCGGTGATTCCAGCGTGCCCCGCCTTTAGTTCCTCGCCGTCGAACTGCACGGAAGCGGACGGGTGCAGGCTGACGGTCCTGCCTTCCACGTTCCTCCTGCGGTATTGAAAGGTGCATGTCACCGGGCTGCCCTCCTCTGCCCACACCTTGTAGTCGAAGAAAACAGGCGGACTGGCAGGCCGGTCGTCTTCAGCACAGGAGCCAAACAGTACGCAGGTTATAGGAATGAGAAGATATTTCGTGACATGTTTCATATGGCTGTGGGTTGGATCGGCAGGCATGCCGGCTGATGAAATTGATTTATCTTTGACGGCTCTGTCAAATTGGCTTCTCTTATGATTAGCACCGTTTTTGACACTCCTGGTTTCCGCCGGTGCGGAACATGATCAATCAATACTGAAAATACCAATAATAATTATGATCGGTTTTTTTTCTAAGATGTTTGGTGGCAGCAAATCGGAAAAGGATGTGAAGGCCCTGTTACCTTACGTCACCAGTATCAACAAGAACTTCCAGGCTTACCAGTCGCTGAGCAATGACCAGCTTCGCAATAAAACAAATGAATTCAAGGCCCGGATACAGGAACACCTGAAGGACATCGATGCCAGAATCGCCGATACCAACAGGCAGGCAGATGAACTACCCTACAATGACCTTGTGGGCAAGGACACGGTCTACCAGGAAGTAGACAAGCTGAAGAAAGAACGCGACCAGCAGATCGAGGTGATCCTGAAAGAGCTGCTGCCGGAAGCTTTTGCCGTGGTGAAGGAAACCGCCCGCCGTTTCAAGGAAAATAAAGCGCTGGAATCAGAGGCCACGGACCTTGACCGCGACCTGAGCGTTTCAAAAAGCTATATCACCATTGATGGAAATCGGTCAGTCTATAAGAATTCCTGGACAGCAGCAGGTGGCCAGGTAACATGGAACATGGTGCATTACGATGTGCAGCTCATTGGTGGTGCCGTACTGCATTCGGGAAAGATTGCCGAAATGGCCACGGGTGAAGGTAAAACGCTGGTGTCGACGTTACCCGCTTATCTCAATGCACTTGCCGGTGAAGGCGTGCACATCGTAACGGTGAATGATTACCTCGCCCGCCGCGACAGCGAGTGGAACGGTCCCATCTTCGAATGGCTGGGAATGCGCGTGGACTGTATTGACAAGCACCAGCCCAACAGCGAGGACCGTCGCCGTGCTTACCAGGCAGATATTACTTACGGTACCAATAATGAATTTGGTTTTGACTACCTCCGCGACAACATGGTACACTCACCCGAAGAAATGGTACAGCGCAAGCACCATTTTGCCATGGTGGATGAGGTGGACTCCGTGCTGATCGATGACGCCCGGACGCCGCTGATCATTTCCGGACCGGTGCCGAAGGGCGATGACCAGCAGTACCACATCCTGAAACCAAGGGTGCAGCAACTGGTGGAAGCGCAGGAAAGGCTGGTACGTGGCTTCCTGAACGAGGCCAAGAAAAAATTTGCCGAGGGGGATGATGACCCCAAGAGCGGTGGCCTGTTCCTCTTCCGTGCCTGGCGCGGCTTGCCGAAATACGGCCCGCTGATCAAATTCCTGAGCGAGCCGGGTATCAAGGTGAAGCTGCAGAAAGCAGAGAATTACTACCTGGCGGACCAGCAGCGCAACATGCCGACGGTGGACGAGGAACTGCTCTTCCACATCGACGAAAAGAATAAGGTCGTTGACCTGACCGACAAAGGCATCAGCATGATCACGCGTGCCGGGGAAGATCCCGAATTTTTCATCCTGCCCGATATCGGGGTCAGGCTGGCGGAAATAGAAAAGAGCGAAGCTCCCACCGAGGAAAAGCTCCACCAGAAGGAAGAGGTGCTGAATGATTATACGCAGAAGGCTGATCGCATTCACTCCGTGCAGCAGCTTCTTAAATCATATACGCTGTTTGAAAAAGACGTTGAATATGTTGTGATGGACGGCCAGGTAAAGATCGTGGACGAGCAGACGGGCCGGATCCTCGAAGGGCGCCGCTACAGCGACGGCCTCCACCAGGCCATTGAGGCAAAGGAAAATGTAAAGATCGAAGCCGCCACACAGACCTATGCGACGGTAACGTTGCAGAACTACTTCAGGATGTATCACAAACTGGCCGGTATGACCGGTACGGCCGAAACCGAAGCCGCGGAGTTGTGGAGCATCTACAAGCTCGACGTGGTCACGATCCCGACGAATATCCCGGTGATCCGCAAGGACCACCAGGACCTTGTGTACAAAACCAAGCGCGAAAAATACAAGTCGGTCATTGATGAGATTGAAGCGTTGCGCAACGCGGGAAGGCCGGTGCTGGTGGGTACCACTTCGGTGGAAGTAAGCGAATTGCTCAGCCGCATGCTGACGGTGAAGAAGATCCCGCACAACGTGCTGAACGCAAAACAGCACGCGCGTGAAGCGCAGGTAGTAGCGGAAGCCGGTCTCCCCGGCGCCGTGACGATCGCCACGAACATGGCCGGTCGCGGTACCGACATTAAGCTCGGACCCGGTGTGAAAGAGGCAGGAGGTCTTGCTATCATTGGTACGGAACGCCACGAATCACGGCGCGTAGACCGCCAGCTGCGCGGTCGTGCAGGCCGCCAGGGTGATCCGGGTACCTCGCAGTTCTACGTATCGCTCGAAGATGACCTGATGCGCATGTTCGGCAGCGAAAGGATCGCCGGCCTGATGGACCGTTTTGGTTACAAGGAAGGCGAGATGATCCAGCACAGCATGATCACGAAGTCCATCGAACGCGCGCAGCGCAAGGTGGAGGAGAACAACTTCGGCATCCGCAAACGCCTGCTCGAATATGATGACGTGATGAACAAGCAGCGTAATGCCGTGTACGACCGCCGCAATCACGCCCTTTTCGGGGAACGTCTTGCGCTTGATATTGACAACGCTTTTTCCGTAACAGCAGAGGAGCTGGTCAGCACGTACAGGGAGCAGGAAGATTTTGAAGGTTTCAAGCTGGGGTGCATTGTCAACTTCGGCATCGATTCACAAATTACAGAGGAGGAATTCAAATCGGCGTCTGCCAACGCACTTGCCGACAAGATCTACGCGGAGGCGCTGGAAGGATACCAGCGTCACAAGGAAGAGGTCAAAAAGCAGGCCCTCCCTGTCTTCAAAAATATCAGGCAGACACAGGGACAGCATATCGAGAATGTGGTGGTTCCTTTCACGGATGGCCGCAAGGGAATCAATGTTCTGACCAACCTGGATAAGACCGTACAGTCCGGAGGCGAGGAGTTGTGCAATGCCATGGAGCGCCACATTACACTGGCGATCATTGACGATGCCTGGAAAGAGCACCTGCGAGCCATGGATGACCTGAAGCAAAGCGTGCAGACCGCATACCTTGAGCAAAAAGATCCGTTGGTTATTTACAAGGTGGAAGCCTACAACCTGTTCAAGAGAATGAGCAGTGATGTGAACCGGGATATCGTTTCATTCCTGTGCCATTCGCAGCTGCCGGTGCAGGAGGAGACGGCGAACCTGCGCGAGGGACGCCAGCAGAAAACAGACATGAGCGCGCTTCGTGCCAACAAGGAGGAGATCGATGCTGCCGGTGATGACTACGCGGCGAATGAAAAAGACTACTACGATCCTTCAGGTGGTGTCGCCGTGAAGCAGGAGCCGATCAAGGTAGGCCCCAAGATTGGCCGCAATGATCCATGTCCCTGCGGGAGTGGTAAAAAGTATAAGAATTGTCACGGCCGCGAATCCTGACCGGAGCGTTTCGTTAAAATATGCCGGAGCCCCCGCCAGGGGGCTTTTTTTGGCACTGGTCTCATTTCCGGACAAGCTGAATTTTCTAAATTAGGAGCACAAATGGGTGCCGCAGGGGTCATATCACTGGTGCTGATCGTAATGAACTTTTTCATTTCGTATCGTGGCTTCCGCAATCCCGCCATTTTTGAAAAATACAAGTTTCACGTGGGCAGCATTACCCGGGACCGCGAGTACGTG
>DASUVB010000446.1:0-2499 GCA_036373835.1 Flavisolibacter sp.
GGGATGTTCATCGTTACCAGCCTGCTGTTGATGGTGGATACATCTCCTGCGTTACTGAAAGGGAAGATGATCTCGTCCCGCGACTGCCTGCGCGCCGTTGAAAATACTTCCTGCACGGCAGGAAGGCGGTTATCGGCATCCGGGATCTTGAAGACCACTTCGCCGGAAGCGTACGCGGTGTTCTTCATCTGGTCCAGCGTACCCTGGTAGCGGAGCACGCCACTGTTGATGATGCCGATATGCGTACAGGTCTTTTCGATCTCGTTCAGGAGGTGGCTGGAAATGAAGATCGTCTTGCCTTCCTGCTGGTTAATGCGGATGAGCATTTCCCTGACCTCAATGATGCCATTGGGATCAAGACCATTCACCGGTTCGTCCAGGATCAGCAGCTGCGGATCGGGCAGCAGCGCCATGGCAATTCCCAGCCGTTGCTTCATGCCCAGGGAAAAGTGTTTTACTTTTTTCCGGGCTGCGCGGGACAGCCCAACTACATCTAGTACGCGGTGGATATTCGCGGTTGGAAGCCCGCGGAGGATGGAAATGACCTTCAGGTTCTCGATTGCCGTCAGGTGCCCGTACAGCGATGGCGTTTCAATCAGGCAGCCGATGGATTCGAAAATGTGTGGCAGGCTTTTCTTCAGCGACTTTCCCTGCAGGAAGATCCTGTCGCCGTCCGATGGCAGCATTCCCGCGAGTAGGCGGATCGTGGTGGTCTTGCCGGCGCCATTGGGCCCCAGGAAACCATAAATGCTGTTGGCGGGAACCTGCAGCGACAGGTCATTCACTGCCTTCCTTTTTTGGTCGAACGAATACGACAGCTGCCGTGTTTCAATTGCTAAAGGCGTCATGCTGACGAACATACGACAAATGAAGGCTGTTTCAAACAACCATTCACGCCGCGGGCTGGTACCCCGGTTCCGAAGGGCGCCTCGATCTCATGATGGCTGCAGTGGCCAGTGACATGATCGTTCCCAGTACAGCGGTCTCGAAGAAATAGAATAATCCCATGGCGACCGGGTTTGCCATCCACTTGTATGATTCCATTTGCTGCTGGTGTGCCCGGATCTGGTCAGCAGATGCTCCCTGTTCCTGCATACGCCTGGTGCTCAGCTCCGCATACTGGTTCATGAATTCCGGATTGATGAGCATATACACCAGCTCCATCATTCCAACAAGCGCCGCTACAAGCAACACCGTGTAAAGCCCGGCAAGGAACAGCTGTTTAAAAGTTGCGTGTCCGCCATGCTGTTGCTTGTAGTAGCGCAGGGCGAAGATGACGGTCAGCAGCAGGATGATATACCTTAAATACCCCAGCTGCTCTACCGTGGCCAGCTCGCCGGCAGCCATTTTTGAGAAATCCCCGAAGACCAGGAAAACGGCTACGGAATAAAGGATGATGATGATCCCGGAAACCAGTCCGAAAGTGAGCACAGTTTTTTTCATAAAATTTTTTTTCAAAGATGCCCTTGCGATGACCGCGTTGTTTCACCCGAACGGGTATTTTATCTACTACTTCCGGGTGATTTATGCTTCTGAAAGGATCTTCAGCTCCTTGGCACGGGCGATCGCCTGGGTACGCCGGCGCACATCCAGCTTGATATAAATATTATTGATATGTTTCTTGACGGTGTTTTCCGACACGAACAGTTTCAGGCCGATCTCCCTGTTGGTAAGGCCGGAGGCGATGCCTTTGAGGATCTCGCACTCGCGGTCGGTAAGCAGGTTATTGGCATGAACCGTCACGGGCGATTCCTTTTCCATATACTGTACGATTGTTTTCCGGCGGATCACCTGTGCCGCAGCAAAGGCTCCTGCAGCCAGGAAGATGATCCCGATGATGGTCATATAGATCTTAACCGACAGGCGACCCATCATGAAGGCATTTTCAAACATGCGGATGGCAAAAATGAGCAGGGCGCCGGCAGCGATCACGATCAGAATGTTCCTGGGAAGCCACAGTCTCACGGGATAAAAATAAAAAAGCATCCCCGGAGGGATGCCTTATGAACAATAATTTACTTATTCAGCTTCAGCTACAACTTCTTTCACTTCCGGGATCATGCGTTTCATCATACCCTCGATTCCGGCCTTGAGCGTGATCATGGAAGAAGGACATCCACTGCAGCTTCCCTGCAGCATCAGGTTCACAATACCGTCTTCATAGCTCTTGAACTGTATGGCGCCGCCGTCCATTTCCACGGCAGGTCGTACATAGTTGTCCAGAAGCTCTTTGATGCGCTTTACCACGTCATCATCGTCGGCGCTGATGGCATTGGAGCTTTCGGGTTTGATGGCCGCAACTTCTTCTTCATTGATCACAGGCTTGCCTTCCTCCAGGTACTCCTTCAGGAATTCACGGACCGCAGGGATCACGTCGTTCCAGTCGGTTTCGGGGGTCTTTGTCAGCGTTACAAAGTTGGAAGCAATGAACACCGCCTTGATAAAGGGAAAGCCGAATAATTCATTGGCCAGCGGTGAAGGCCTCGCGCTTTCCACATC
>DASUVB010000447.1:0-5242 GCA_036373835.1 Flavisolibacter sp.
ACATTGACGGCAATGAGCAGCACCGAGAGCGCACTCAGTACCATAATGGGGGCAGGCCGTTTCAAGATCGATGACTCCATAAGCTAAGGTTGCCGAATAATAGCTTTTCCTGCCGGTATAAACAAGCACCGGGTATCAGGGGTTGCGTCAATCAGGGTATCCTCTTGCAGGATTTAAATATTTACCATAACTTCCTGCTACCAAAACCAATGTCAATGAAGAATGTGCTTACCCTGCTGCAGCAGGACTGCTTATCCGAGCTGCATGCGCAAAAAGCCATCCGGAAAATATACCGGTGGCTCGATGAAAATTATCCCCTTCAACCAGCCATGACAAAATCACTCCTCATCAGGCAGGTGCTTGCTGAGCTGGATTTTGAGCGAAAAGTAAAGACGAATAACTAGGCTTCACCCCCCATTGTTACCGCGGGTCACTTGCATTTCTGTGCAGGTCTCCTTATTTTGCTGTCACAATTCCAGCCGTGACAGTATCTCAATTCAGCGTCCTGACCGATGACCAGAAAGCAAACCTGGTGTACAGCGAAGGCGTGCTTATTGGATTGAGAAAAACCTTCGATTGCAGGATCCTGCTGTACCAGCTTCACGGCTTCTATGTCGAGATCTGGTACCAGCCTTCCCGCAACATCATCCGCAATTTCCTGAGCTTCACGTCCACCGACCGGCTGGACCCCTATCTGCGCAAGCTGAGCCTGGAAGGCATCACCGGATAGTTTTGCACATGCTTGTCCATGCCGTTTTTTTGCTTCAAATTTGCTAAATAATTTAGCATATGGAGCCGTTCAACCTGACAGACCTGCCGGTAGCGCGGGCAGGTTTCCCGTCGCCCGCAAACGATTACCTGGACCCGGACCTGGATTTCAATGCGTACTTCCGCCAGCATCCGTCGGCAACCTTCGCGATGCGCGTCGAGGGGGACTGCATGGCCGACGCACACATCCCCCACGGCGCGATGGTGATCGTGGACCGCGCGGTGAAACCCGGCAACCACAGCATCATCATTGCCACGGTGGACGGGGAACGGATGATCAAGCAGCTGGTGCGCACCGCGGAAGGGATCTTCCTGGTGCCGGCCAACCGGAAATTTAAATCCATCCGCATTGAAGAAGGCATGGACTTCACCGTGTGGGGCACCGTCACGCACGTGGTGATCGATATTTTTAAACCCAGGATATGATCGCTCTGATCGACTGCAATAACTTTTATGTATCGTGCGAGCGGCTGTTCAATCCGGCCATCGCGCGCAAGCCCGTGATCGTGCTGTCGAACAACGACGGGTGCGCCATATCCCGCAGCGAAGAAGCAAAAGCCCTCGGCATCAGGATGGGTACGCCCGCGTTCATGATCCGGGAGCTGATCCGCCGCCACGATGTGCAGGTATTTTCCTCCAACTATGCGCTGTACGGCGATATCAGCAACCGCGTGATGCAGGTGATCCGTTCCTTTGTGCCGTCAACCGAAGTGTATTCCATCGACGAGATCTTCGGGGACCTGTCCGCACTTGTTTATTCAGAACCGGCAACCCTTGCATCGGATATACGTGAAGCCGTGCTGCAGTACACGGGCATTCCCGTGTCGGTGGGCATCGCGCCCACCAAGACGCTCGCCAAGATGGCCAACCGCTGCGCGAAAAAGGCGGGCGGCACGGGCATCTTCTGTGCAACTTCGCCCGGGGAGATCTCCGCGATGTTGTCGGCGACCGCCATCGGTGACGTATGGGGGATCGGCCCGGAGCACAGGTCCTTCCTGCAGCAGCACCAGGTGTATACGGCCGCCGATTTCGCGGCCGCGCCTCCCGCGTGGGTGCGCAGGCACCTCCACGTGGTGGGCGAACGCACGCAGCAGGAACTGCGGGGCGTGCGCTGCATCGGTTGCCAGGAAGAGAGCCCGCGGAAAAAAAATATCTGCACCGCGCGTTCCTTCGGGAAGCTGATCACAGGGCGGCGCGAAGTGCAGCAGGCGGTCGCCACTTTTGCCGCGGCGTGCGCGCGCAAGATGCGCAATGAGGGCACGTGCGCGCGGAAGCTGCACGTGTTCATACAGACCAACCCGCACCGCCGGCAGGATGCGCAATACTTTCATTCGGTGACGCGCGAGCTGCCGGTGGCTACCAGCAACACAAGCCACCTGGTGAAGCACGCGATGACGGCGCTGGAGATGATCTACCGGCCGGGATTCAACTACCACAAGACCGGTGTCATCGCGATGGACCTTGTCCCTGAAACGCAGGTGCAGCTGGCGCTGTTTGAAAACGCGGCTGTGCCGAAGGACCGTGCGGTCATGCTGGCGGTGGACAGCATCAATGAAGACTTTGGCGCAGAAGTGATCAGGCCCGGGCGCCAGGAGTTCAATAAAAAATGGACCCTTCGACAGGAACACCTGTCCGGCCGGTTCACTACCCGGTTCGACCACCTGGTGAAAGTAAAAGCGTCATAATGTTCAATCCCCTTGCACCATTTACAACAGAAGCCCTTCACGGGATGGTGGAACAGGGACACCGCTATTTCGTGCGACAGACGTTCGAGCGCGCGCGCGATCCGTTTGATGAAACCACCAGGGGACATTTTCTTTTCTGTCATTACCAGGAGTGGCCAAAGGCGAAGGAACACTACGATGTGCTGGCGGGTGATCCGTTCCGCCGGCTGTATGACTGGGGCGATCCGGCCGACCGCGAGCGGCTGCTGGTGGCCGCCGGGGGTCCTGCCGGCTACAGGGTTTTTTCGAACACCTTCCTGCCGGAATGGGAGCAGCATGTGACGCCGCGCCTGCGGCAGAAGATGAAGGCCTATGTGGCTCGCCTGGGCTGGAAGCCTGCGCGCGATGAGCAGGTGGCACCCGTCTTCTTTCCTTATTTCGGCGAAGTGTATGTGAGCCTGAAGTTCCGCAGGCAGGAGGTGCGGGTGAAGCTGGAAGAAATTGAAAAAATGCTGTGACGAAACACGCATCCGGTAGCTTTGCACCATGTGCTACGACATCTCGTTTTCCACGCGTTACGAACTGATCACCGACTATGTACCGGGACTGTTGCCGGATCCGCAGCTCCCGATCGACTTCGACCTGCTGCTGCACGTGCAGGCGCAGGCATTCCGCAAGTATCCTGTGATCATTTTTGATGAGGGCGTGTACCGGCTGCGGGCGTTCGAATGGGGCATCATTGCCGATTATATGAACACGCCCGAGAAGATCAAAAAGCAGCGTTCGTCCATGTGCAATGCGCGCAGTGAAAAGATGATTGATGATAAAAAAAGCTACTGGCACCGCATCCGCAGGCACCGGTGCCTGGTGCCGGTAACGGGGATCTTTGAACACCGCGAGGTGAAAGGATTCAAAAACAAAATTCCCTACCATGTGTGGCTGAAGGACCGGCCCATGTTCTGCCTGCCGGCACTGTACCACTATCCACCTTTCGGAGATGTGGAAACCGGCGAGATCACCGGCACCTTTACGGTGGTCACCCGCCCGGCGAACCCGGTGATGGCGCAGATACACAACAGCGGTGAGCAGGCCTTCCGCATGCCGCTGTTCCTGCCAAAGGAGCTGGAATTGAAATGGCTGCAGCCGGACCTTACGGATGAAGAAATACAGGAGATCCTTAATTACGAGATCCCCTCCGGCCATCTGGAATACACCCCCGTGTACACGATCCGGTCCACGAAGCCCCGTCCCGATGACCAGGGTAAAACCGCGCCCTTTGAATGGCCGAACCTGCCCCCGCTCGGAACAGATACCGTAGAGCAAACGCTTTTCTGACCAGAAGAGATGTGTGAGCGAAATGTCGCACCTGATTTATGCGTTCCATTACCTGAGTTGCCAGAAAAATTTTTCAGCGCCGGCGGGAATGCACCGGATGTTGTCCGTTGCCCACGCCCCTGCATGCGCATCGTGGAATTCCTGCAGCCGGCAAATTTCTTTGCAGAATGTTTCAAAATCTTCCGCCGGCATATCCTGCAGCACCTGCACCAGTTTCGAACAACTGAAACCACCTGCCTCCTGTGCCTGCTGGACTACAACAGCCGGATCGTGCATGTTGTATTTCGTGGGTATGATATAGTATTTCACGGGTTTTTTAAAGGAGGTTCAAAAAGCAGCCCCGGAATTGCTTAGGCAGAATTCATTTGGCGACCATTTACTAACAGTTTTATTCACATTGGCACTGACGGTGAATCCCGGGGCGGTGTAATTATAGCGATGCATAAAATTTCCTGGTTATAATTTCAATAGGACACACTTTCCTAAGCCTGACATGCTGCAAGGGGAAGTCTTCGCTGCATGCTGTTCCCTTGGTCCTGCAACCGCTGTCCGCGGTTTCGCCCTGATGGCGTGTGAGCACCCCCGAGCAGACCAGAGCGAGAGCAGGTTGAAAATGAGGTAAAAAATCAACCATAGTCTGCCTTTTGTAACGGTATCACCGGCTGCGGAACATCGAACAGCAGTGTGGTCCAGCGCCTTGTTTCGCCGTATGGCGAAACACAGCGCCTTTTGTGGCATCGCATGGCACGCAGCGGATTCTACCTTTATCAGCACGTCAACTTTCGGAGTGGTCCTGTGCGGCTTCACCCGAGGAAATGTTCGACCTGGCGCATGTAACAGTTTGAAGCCGCTGCTCTTTTCTTTTGGTTCTTTTCTTTTGAGCAAGCAAAAGAAAAGAACAAACAAAGCAATTGCCGCCTGCAAAACAAGCAGCATAATGCACCTTTTTCACGATTATATGCCGCGTTATCGGTCCCGCGCTTCAACATCAAACTTCCGTTTTCTATACAATAATTACATTTAATGTATGGCCCGTTTTTTCATTTTTATAATCGCATGTTTTATAGCATTCACAGGATGCCGCGCACGAAAGGCCGCCGTAGCGCCGGCTACCGGAAAGCTGCCTTCCGCCATGCGCGAGTTCCGCGCAGCATGGATCGCTACGGTTGCCAACATCAACTGGCCCAGCAAGCCGGGACTCACCACCGCCGAACAGATGCAGGAAGGAACAGAGCTGCTGGATTTCCTGAAAAATCATCATTTCAATGCGGTCATCCTGCAGGTGCGGCCACAGGCAGATGCCTTATATCAAAGCAGCCTGGAGCCATGGTCGTATTATCTCACCGGCACCCAGGGCCAGGCACCGGAACCATACTATGATCCATTGCTCTGGTGGATCGACGCGGCGCATGACCGCGGCCTGGAGCTGCATGTGTGGCTGAACCCGTATCGTGCGCACCATGTTGCCGGTGGCG
>DASUVB010000448.1:0-3032 GCA_036373835.1 Flavisolibacter sp.
GATGGCCAGACCTCCTGGGAAGGCGTTCGCAATTACGCCGCGCGGCTGCACCTGCGGGCCATGAAAAAAGGTGACCAGGTATTGTTTTACCACAGCAACGAAGGACTTAATATCGTTGGCATTGCAAAAGTGGTCCGCGAAGCATATCCCGATCCAACGGCTGATGACGATAAATGGGTTACGGTTGACCTGAAACCGGTGAAGACCCTCAAAAAGCCGGTAAGCCTCGACCAGGTAAAGAACGACAGGCGACTGCAGAACATGGCGCTGCTGCGCATCAGCCGGCTGTCCGTGCAGCCCGTTACGGACGAAGAATGGAAGGCCATCGTGAACCTTGCCGGTTGACGCACGCACAACATCACGGCCCTGTTACAGTCTCGTGCAGTGTGCCGAAATGTATCCGCCTATCTTGTGTTACTGCCGGGTGCCGGCCTGCCTGAAGATCTCAGTCGCTGTGCAATGGCCGCTTCCAGGTTATCGGGAATGTCGAAAGCGTCATCGTCAATCGGGGCAAGTCGCCCCAGCCTGGGGTCATATGTGAAAATGTGTTCCTTTCCATTGTAGGAAACCCTGTATCGCGTTTCATCATTAAACTCAAATGGTGTTGCCATAACTGCATATGGAACGCCGTCCAGAACCACTTCAAATCGCTCCTGTGCCATAAGATCTGTTTATGTATGTTAATCAAAAAAAATTCCAAAGATGGCGGCATTCGCTCTCTGCCATGAACTAATTCCGCCGCTGTACCTTTGGCAGAATTATGAAGAAATTTTTAATTGCTGCGCTTGTGGTCGCTTCGTGCAAAACAGTGCAGCCCGTTCCTGCAGCCACAGCCAGTGATGAGCGTATCATCGGCGGAAAGCTTTTTGCGACCGTCTTCCAGCAGCAGGCCGCCGAATATAAAGCCCTGTGCCTTCAGGCGTACAATATCGCCGCATTAAGGACGAACGAGATCCTGGCACAGCCGAGCACGAAGCCCCGGGCCATTATCACCGACATTGATGAAACGGTTCTTGACAACAGTCCCTATGCCGTACGCCAGGGACTCCGGGGGAAGGATTATGAGCCGGCCACGTGGTATGAATGGACCGCTCTTGCCATAGCGGATACGGTACCGGGTGCACCGGCATTCCTGAAATACGCTGCCTCGCGCGGGGTAGAAATATTTTACATCACCAACAGGGATGAAAGGGAGCGTGAAGGAACGCTGAAGAATATCCAGAAGTTCGGGCTCCCGAACGCGGATAACCGGCACCTGGTCCTGCGGCAGGGTATCTCGAGCAAAGAGGACCGGAGGAAAGCGATCATGGCTGATTATGACGTCATCCTGCTGATCGGCGACAACCTCGCGGACTTCAGCGCTTTGTTTGAAAAGCTACCGGCACCGGCGCGTGAAGCGAACACTGATCTTTCCGCGGCGCAATTCGGGAAAAAATTCATCCTGCTTCCCAACCCCGTGTATGGATACTGGGAGGACGCTTTGTACAATTACCAGCGCATGACCGTGCAGCAAAGGGATTCTGCTATCAGGGCTTCGCTGAAGTCCTACTGATCTTCCCCGGTAAGGCCACAACGGGAAACAGGCTTGCATACGTTCCGGCCGATATTGATCACGGCTTGCCGGCGAAGGGAGCTGCACTTGTTATTTTCAGCAAGTTGCCGCTGCGTTTTATTTTTGAAGTGATGGCAAAAAAGAAACTGGTAGTGCTTACGGGTGCCGGGATCAGTGCCGAAAGCGGGCTGAAAACATTTCGCGATTCCGATGGCCTGTGGGAAGGTTATGATATCAACGAAGTAGCAACTGCGACCGCCTGGCGGAGAAACCCGGAGAAGGTGCTTGAATTCTACAATATGCGGCGCAAAGGTGTTCGAGAAGCGTCTCCGAATGACGCCCACCGGGTCCTGGCGCAACTTGAGACCGACTTCGACGTTGACATCATCACGCAGAACATCGATGACCTGCATGAGCGTGCCGGTTCCACAAGGGTACTCCACCTGCATGGGGAGATCTTCAAAATGCGCAGTGAGAAAAATGAGAATCTTGTTTATCCCATCTACGACGATATTGCCTACGGACAGACAGCTGCCGATGGCGCACAACTGCGCCCGCACATCGTATGGTTCGAAGAGGCCGTGCCCATGATCGAAGAGGCGATACCCATCATGCGTACCGCCGAAATTTTCCTGATCGTCGGCACGTCACTGGTTGTGTATCCCGCTGCCGGGCTGGTAAATTATGTTCCCTGGCAGATCCCAAAATTCATCGTTGATAAACGCATCCCTTATACGACCTCCCTGCACCACCTTACAGCTATCGAAAAGGGCGCTTCGGAAGGGATGAAAGAGGTCCTTGGAATTTTTCAACAATTCTTGTAAACCCGCGTCTTTCTGCTATTTTAGCCGCACTAAACTGCTTATCCTATGGCTTCACTATTCTTCGTCACTGTCGTCCTTGTTGTTATTATTCCGTTTGTTTTTTTCCTGCTTACCCAGCAGAAAACGCTCCGCGCCATTCAGCCCCAGAACCGCCTGATGGAACCCGGGCAGGTGTGGCTGCAGCTCATCCCTCTTTTCGGTACGGTATGGCAATTCATCGTGGTCACCAGGATCGCCAAATCCCTGCAGCGTGAACTCGCTTCCGCATCTGCATTTTCATTCGAACAGCCTGAAAATACTGTTTTTGAAAACGGACCTTTGCCGACCTACAATATCGGGCTGGCGTATTGCATCCTTGTGGTAACTTCCGTGATTCCTGTTTTGGGAACGTTTACCGGGATCGCGGCATTTGTATGCTGGATCGCGTACTGGATCAAACTTTCCGGATACAAAAACCAGATCGAGGTACAGCAGGTGATGTCTGCTCCTCAAATGGTAAACAGCTAAGGAATCCTGTTCATTTCTTCCCTGAAGCGGATGCCGAAGAGTTTCAGCTCCTCGAGCACCGGCGTGTATATCTCCGGGATCACGGGAATGTGCAGCCCTGCCAGGGGAATTCCCCCTCCCAGGATCAGTTTAGTTGCAATAGCGAGTGG
>DASUVB010000449.1:0-6583 GCA_036373835.1 Flavisolibacter sp.
TGTGCCTCGACAAAATGGAACACACCCGGCTCCTGCGGCTCATCATTTTTTTTACATGCAAAAAATATTAAAAAAAGAAATACACAGGAGAATCGTTTCACACATGTCATTTTGGAATGAAAAAAAGGGCTGCCGCGGGGCAGCCCTCCCATAAACATTATCTGCCAGCGAGTTCAAGCTGGTACAGTGCCGTTATGTCGGTATCAATGAGTGCTTTGTTCCAGATCCTTAACTCGTCCAGCGCACCTGTATAATTCAACATCCAGGTTTCAGGAGCGTTCCACGGTGCTCCCAGGTGATTTTGGAAACCCCCGATGATGAACTTGTCAACATTTGTAAATGCCAGCGGACCAAGAGCTGTTCCACCGGATGCAGGGTCGTTATTATAGCGATCCGTATAATTTGCTGCCAGCGTAAGCTTCTGACCATTTACATAAGCATTGAACTTTGAAGTAGCCGCATCATAAGTAAAGGCGAGGTGCTTCCAGGCACCGTACATGTTAGGAATTCTGTTCGCGGCGTTAAAGTCAATCCACTGCTCGGCCCATGGTATGGAAGGAGTAACATTCTTTTCGAAGTGCACCTTCACCTGCATAGAATCTGACGGACCCGAATTGCCTTCGATCATCACGAACATATTGCCCCAGAATGCACCCGTTTTAGGAACCATGAAAATAGCCTGGGCGCCGCCGGTATGCTTTTGCGTCTTGATCCACATACTTGTTGTGAAGCTCTGGATACCTGCCAGACCGGTCGGGGTGGTAGCGTAGGATACAAAACCGGTTGCCGAACCCTGGTATGCCTGCCCTCTTACACCCTGTGTAAAGGTTACATTGTTGCCAGTGCCAGTCACACCTGATTTGCTGTCAGTAAAATTTCCTTCAAATCCGAAGCGCGCTAAAAGATTTGCCGATGCCACCTCATCTGAGCTGTTATACCCACCGATGGGCGGCAGGTCAACATCATCATCTTTATCGCATCCTACAAATCCAATAGCACCCATAAGGATGAATGCAGTCATTAACGGGAAAGAGATTTTTTTCATAATCGTTTGTTTTTTAATGTTATTTTCTGTTGGCTGATTGTGTCTCTAAATTTAACCATTTCAAACAATGTTCGCCCATCAATATCCCGGGTTCTGGATCAGCTTGCCATTACTGAGATCGATCTGCCGCTGGGGGATCGGGAACAGGTCATGCTTGGGTGAAACGTAATTTTTTCCATGTGCAGTCAGTACGGCTTCTGCCCGGCCAGTGCGTCGCAGGTCGAACATGCGGTCGTGCTCAAAGGCCATCTCCACCCGGCGTTCCCTATAAATTGCCTCCCGCATCTGGTCCTTGTTTGATGCCGTGGTCGGCGAAAGTCCTGCCCGTTTGCGGATCGTATCGAGTGCGATCCTTGCCGCACCCAGGTTGTTGAGCTCATTCTCAGCTTCCGCCTTGATCAGGAAAATTTCGCCCAGGCGAAATATCCGCAGGTTCTTATTGCTATTCCAGTCCTCGCCATTGAACGTTTCCTGTGTTTTGCTGACATACGACTTATAGTTATACCTGGGATTCGGTGCAGCAGCGTTCACGACAAATCCATCCCATAACGTCTGGCCTGCAAATATGATAGTGGCAGCCTTTCTTACATCGTTAGGCTCGTACGCATTTACAAGATCTGCAGTAGGTGTATTAAAGCCCCAGCCCAGGCCCCCGGTTCCACGCGGCGCCTGCGTTACAAAATATCCTTCAATTCCCCTGTTCGGTGTTGTTCCAATGGCATTTACCTCCCAGATGGACTCTGAGGAGAACTCCCCTGCTTCCCGCCAGATCAGAGCATAGTTTGACAATAATGCGTATTGACCCGAATTAAGTATGGCATCAGACATGGATTTGGCCTGTCCCCATTTCTGCTGGTATAATGAAACCTTAGCCAGCAATGCCTGGGCGGCTCCCTTGGTTACCCTGCCGTTTTCGGAAGAAGGAACAGATACCGGCAGTTTCAGGATCGCATCAGCAAGATCAGTTTCTATCAGGCTGTAAATTTCTGCTGCGGATACCTTGGCTGATGCGGCCTCGATCTCTGCCTGTGTTTCCAGAACCTTGTCTACTTTGGGCACCCCGCCGAAGGTCCTGACCAGGTTAAAGTAAAAATATGCTCTCAATAATTTCGCTTCGCCGACGTACCGATCGCGCGTGGGCGCGTCAAGGCCCATTTCATTTAAAAATTTTATCGCGTACGTTGCCCTGCCTATACCCTCGTAATTACTCTCCCATACTTCAAAAAAGGAAAGGCTGGAAGGATTGAATGTCCAGTCATCCATTTCGTGTTTGTCCGCACCGGTGTCTCCGGGGTCACTTCCCTTGTCCGCATCGTCAGATGTGATGCTGCTGATTCCATTCCAGGAGAATGAATGCTGCTGCCAGTCGTACAGCTTACTGTAGATCGCACCAACAAGTCTTTTGGCACCGTCATCAGGATTATTTAAAAGATCCTGGATGGTCACGGTGCGCGGCTCCTCCGTCAGGAATTTTTTCCCACAAGACAGCGTTGACAAAACAACGGCACCTGTGATCAAAGCAGAAATTATCTGGATCTTTTTCATAGCTTATCTGAATTGAACGTTAAGGCCTAAAGTGTACGTTGCCGAAATCGGGTAAATATTCAGTTCAATACCGGATTCATTCTGATTACCTGGTAATTCAGGCGTAAAACCGGTGTACTTTGTATAGATGAACGGGTTCTGGGCACTGGCAAAGACCCGCACCGAACCTATGCGGGAGGCTGCACCTGCAGGCCGGATCGTATAGCCCACCGTAACGTTGTTGATCCGCACAAATGAACCGGATTCCACAAAATAGTCGGTGGGATAAGGAACACCGTTGTATGCCCTTGGATATTCATTATTGTTGCTGCCGGGCTGCCAGCGGTTGATCGCCACGTCGTATTCAATATTATAATTACCTCCATAACGGACGCCCTTCTTCGCGTTGTAGACCTTGTTACCTGACACGCCAAAAATATCCAGTGAAAAATCGAACTTCCTGATGTTGAGCGTGCCGTTAAAACCATAATAAAACTTCGGCTGGTGAGACCCCACGTGTACCCTGTCTTTGTTATCGATGACACTGTCCTTATTGACATCCACAATCCTGAAGTCGCCCGGTGCAGCGGTAAGCACATGCGGTACTGCGTCAACTTCTGCCTGGTTCTGGAATATGCCATCCGTCTTGAAAACCCAGAAAGAACCAATGGGATGTCCCACGAGCGTTTGTGTGGCTGTCCATCCATTATTAAGGCTGCCATAATTCAACGCCCTTCCCAGGCCTACTTTGTCTACCCTGTTATTATTGAACGTGATATTGCCTTTGAGTGAGTAAAATGATTCCCTGCTCAGGCGGTCATTCCAGCCCAGTGAAATTTCCACGCCCTGGTTCACAATATCTGCTGCATTGGTTAGAAACTGGGTGCCAAATCCCAGTTGAATGATATTAATGGGATATAGGGCATCGGTTGCCGTTTTGTGATAGTAATCGATCTCACCGTTCAATTTTCTGTCCAGCAGCGCAAATTCAACGCCCACATCAAATTCCTTTACTACTTCCCACTTCAGGTTCGGATCAACAATTTTGGTAACGGAAGCCCCGTTCACAAGCTCTGTTCCAAAATAGGCGTATAACCGTTCGGCCGGCAGTAGATCAAATTGACCGGGCGAAATCACATCGTTACCAACAAGTCCATAGCTTGCCCGTAATTTAAGGTTGTTGAACAATTGCTGGCTTTTCATGAAATCCTCGTCTGAAATAATCCAGCCCACACCAACCGATGGGAAATTTCCCCAGCGGTTATTCTCCGAAAAATTGCTGTTGGCGTCTCTTCTGAACGTTACATTGAGCAAATACCTTTCCCTGAGACGGTAATTAGCCCGTAACAGGTACGATTCACGCCTGAAATAATTTCCAATCGGGTCGCGGAAATTCCGTTGCCCACCCGCAGTGTCTGAAAAATTCAGCTCCCATTGCGACTTGTCATTTGGAACGTTATCCTTGATGCCGCTACTGATCCATCCGTTTCTGCGTTCAGCAGTATGCCCTGCCAGTAATGTCAGGTTATGAATATTGCCAAACTGACGGGTATAGGTAAACACATTGTCCCATACCCATTGATAGGCGCTGTCCTTCCGGTAAGACAAAGTGCTTTTCTCATTTTTCTGGAGGCTCGTATCACCATTCCTGACGATATAGTAGCGTGGAGAATAGTTCCTGCCATTATTCTGTTCGGCGTCAATCCCGAACGACGACCTGAAACTGAGATCCCGGATGATCCTATACTCACCCCATACAGTGCCCTGGAGTCGAATGCCCCAGCTCCTGTCGTTCGTGTATTTCAGCGTGGCCAGGGGGTTTCCCACGTCGCTCCGGTCGGTGAAATTGAAATCTCCATTGGGCTGCCGCGCATCATAGATCGGGGCCGCGATATAAGCCGTAGTAAACAGGCTGTATGGTTTATTTTCCGATGCGTAATCAGAAAATGACAGGTTATTCCCGACCTTAAACTTGTCGGTCAGGTTCATGTCATGATTGAATCGTACAGTAGCTCTCCTGTATTCGTTATCCAAAAGAATTCCCTGCTCCTTTAAATAACCGCCGGAGACCAGGTACCGGTATTTGTTCTTGCCACCACCGATCGAAAGATTATGGTTGTGTAAAATAGCGGGCCGCGTAAGTTCGTCGTACCAGTCTGTGCTCCCGGTGATGTCAGCGTTCGTTATCGTATTCGCTCCTGCGGCTTCATTCGAATACAGGGTAAACAGGTTGGGGCCGGCCATTTCCACTTTGTGTGTCAGCAGCTTCACGCCGGCATATCCATTGTAACTGACGTTGAAGCCGGTCCTGGTTCCACTCTTTGTGGTGACCAGTACAACACCGTTTGCCGCACGAGCACCATAAATAGCTGTTGAGGAGGCATCCTTCAGAATATCAATGGAAACAATGTCAGCCATATTTATGTTCCGGATGTCATTGGTAATGATGCCATCCACTACATATAAAGGATCTGCGCCACCCAGAACGGAACCGGTACCCCGGATACGCACATTGGGTGCACTACCGGGTGCTCCACTGTTGGTGATCTGCACGCCGGCCACCTTACTCTGTATGGCCTGCGTAGCCGTAAGTGCTGGAATATTAATGATGTCAGCCCCGCGAACCTGGGCGGAAGCACCGGTTACATCACGCTTGCGTGCTGTGCCATACCCAATGACCACAACTGCAGCCAGGTCCCCCTGCCGCTGCACCAGCGACACATTCACAACAGAACGACCCTGGACGGGTACTTCTGCCGAATTGAAACCTACGGAAGAAAAAACCAGCACCGCGTTATCAGCGGCGGTGATCCTGTAAAAACCCGCGGTATCGGTCTGGGTAGCTACGCTGCTGCCCCTGACGGTTACAGTAACGCCTGCGACACCGGCACCTCCGGGATCAGTAACAGTACCAGTTACAACGCGTTCCTGTGCCTGCACCAAAAAGGAAAGGAGAAGAAAAGGCAGTCCGGTCAGGCGCCGAAATTTTCTCAGTTGCATGGTTATGAATTGGTCATTAAGTTACGTCATTTCAGCGTGCGACCCATCAAAGCCCGGCAGATTCGTGATCGCAATTTTGCAGGCTGCTGCAAAAAAATACCATGGCTGGTCGCCGTACATGCCGGTTCATAGCCACGGTATTAAACAGAAAGATCCGGGTTACCTGTCGCGCTTTGTACCACCACGCGGCCTGCCCTGGTTGTTGGTGTTCCTGTCCCCACCGGACGCCTGCTTGCGTCCCTGGCTGGACGTGCGGCTGGTGTCGCCAACCCGCTGCTTCACATTATTGTTTGCCTGTTTTTTCTGCGGTGTGCTCTGTGCCATGTTTTTCTGTTGAATAGTAAAAAATGATGCCCGCAACCGGATTTGCCGAAGGGAATTAATCATCCACCTTGGTTTTCTCCTTCAGCACATTACCATTGGCATCCACCAGCATCTTCACCTTTGTATCACCCTGCTTCAGTTTGATCTCGTAAGCCATCTGGTCCTTCCAGAACTCGCGCTGCACGGACTCGATCGTATAGCCCGCATAACGGTTGTTGACCGCCGTTGTCACAGGTGCCGGCAGTGTAGAAGGATCTGCTACAACGTAAGCACTGCCAATCCATTCTCCGCCGGAATCATACCAGGCGTAATATTTTTCGTTGTCCATGTTAAACTGGACTACGAAATCATCGGCCTCCATGGCAGGCCATCCAACCAGTTCCCAGTCGATAGGCACTGCTACCAGGTCGTACCTGGACCATACTACGTCGGTTGCATTTGGATACTGTGTTGTAAAACTCGTTTCAATTACAGCCGGAACACCATAGGCCTCGTACTGCCCTGTGGAAGTACGCGTCGTGGTGCCACATGAAAACAGCAGGCTTGCTGCCGCGATCATGAATAACAACTTCAGCTTCATAATTAGCGATTTTATTAAGGGATGTATTTCCAGCCACCAAGCCTCAAAGTTGTTGCCAGAGTTAGGTGCTGAGACTGTTTCATCGGCAGCCCAATTGCAGCCTCATGGGT
>DASUVB010000450.1:0-6400 GCA_036373835.1 Flavisolibacter sp.
ATTTTCGTTTGCCTGGTGCTGGTATTGTACCAGTTGCTTTCGGCAAAGGTGCATCCCGCCATCGCAGGCTTCCTGGTAACAGCGCTGATCGCCATCCCGGAGATGTATGCTTATTCCTTTATGGCATTGTTTGACTTCCCCAATGCTGTCTATTTTTTCCTCGCTGCCTGGTTCCTGTCGCGGTTCCTTTCTGAAGAACATCGCGGTGACCTGTTGATGGCTGCATGGATGATGGGCATCGCTACTTACATCCGGAGTGAAACACTGATCCTGGCCTTCCTGATGCTGCCGGTTTTTTTTGTAGCGGGAAGGAAACTGGTGTTCAAAAGGACTTCTTTCATCGGGGCTGTAATTTTTTTGACTGCCGCCGTTCTTGCCTATCTTCTTAGTGTTACGGTTTATGTGAACCTGTACCTGCCTGCCGGCTACGAGATCAGCCGGCTTCTTAATAATAACCTCCTCAACCTTGAGTCCCTGGCCGCCCGGTTTGCAGGAATGAACCGGGAACTCATCTTCAGCAGCCATGGGGTCGAATACTTCGGGTATTTCATTTTTCTGTTCCTGCTCATCCTTCTCGGGGACGCCCTGGCAACACGTCATTGGAACCTCCAGGCGCGGCACTACCTGTATGGCATACTCGTAATTTACCTGGGCCTGCCAGTGATCGGCTTCCTGCTGCCCCTGATGGACCTGGAACATTCAACGAAAAGGGGAATGTTCAAGCTCTTCCCGCTGATGGTGCTGTATATGGGTAACTGTGGCCTGCTGCAACGGCTTTCACAAAGGCTGGACACGTGGAGCGAAATAACAGCCGTTAAAGATAGACGAACTTTTTAATGGGAATAGCCTTTGAAAGCAGGGAGGTGCACCCTGCTTAAAAATGAAATCCACAATCAAAGAGATATGTTTAACTTTAATGACCCTTTTTAACCAACATTGAAACAGAAACCGACCTCACCCTTAGCAGACAGCCTGCCTGTCCCTGACGTGTCCTTTCCGGAACACACGCTTTTACATGCTTTGAAAGAAAGTGAAGAACGTTTCTACCAGCTCATCCGCACATTGCAGACACCGGTTTATACAACCAATGCAGCTGGCATTATCACCTGCTACAACCAGGCGGCAGCCGAATTATGGGGACGCGAGCCGGTAATTGGTCAGGACCGGTGGTGCGGTTCAGTAAAAGCATTTACAGCTACAGGTGAGCCGCTGGCGCTCGAAGACGGTCCGATGGCACGATGCCTGTACGAAAGCAAACCGATTCATGGCCAGGAGGTGGTTATTGAACGCACGGACGGAAGCCTCCGGACCATCATCCCCAATCCCACTCCATTATACGACCGGGAGGGAAACCTCACGGGCGCCCTGAATGTCGTTTTGGATGTTACAGACCAACGCCAACAGGAAAAGGCACTCCGGAACAGTGAGTTAATGCACCGCCAGATCATCCAGTCGCTCCAGGTGGCCGTTTATACAACCGACCCGGAAGGAAAGATTGTATTGTACAACAAGGCCGCAGTGGAGTTGTTTGGGCGAAAGCCGGAACCGGGAGATCATTTCTGGCGTTGCTTCAAGGTGTATACGACGGAAGATGCTGAGCTTGCGCCTGATGCGACGCCCATGGGGATCTGCCTTCGTGAACGACATGCCGTTCATGGCCGGGAATTGAAGATCTTTCGTTCCGATGGAAGTACGCGATGTGTCATTCCACATCCGCAACCATTGTTTGATGACGATGGCAATTTTACAGGGGCCATCAATACCCTTGTCGATATTACCGACGAACATGCAAAGGAACAGGCCCTGCGCGAAAGCGAAGCCAGGTTTCGTGAACTGACTGCTACGCTGGAAAAGAAGATCGGTGAGAAGGCAATGGACCTGCAGTATAAGAACGAACAACTGAAGAGAAGCGAAGAACGATACCATAAGATGGTGGACGAGGTCGAAGATTATGCGATCATTTTGCTTGATAAGCATGGAGTGGTACAGAACTGGAACAAGGGCGCAGAAAAGATCAAAGGTTATTCGGAGAAGGATATTGTAGGCAAAAGCTTCAGCACATTTTACCTGCCGCAGGACCGTGCGAATGGCCTGCCGCAAAAGCTGCTCAACGAGGCAGCCCGCAAAGGAAAGGCCATCCATGAAGGATGGAGAATGCGGAAGAATGGAAGTGTATTCTGGGGAAGCATCGTGCTGACGGCGCTGCATAACGACAACGACGAGGTGATCGGCTTTTCGAAAGTGACGCGCGACCTGACAGAACGGAAACTTGCCGAGGACCGGCTGAAAGAATACACCAGCCAGCTGGAGTTCCAGAATAAGGAACTGGAGCAGTTTGCTTATGCAGCGTCACACGACATGAAGGAACCATTGCGTAAGATCCACCTGTACAATTCTTTTATTTACGAAAACTGCCAGCACACCCTTGACGAAAAATCGCGCGACTTCATGCAGCGTTCCATTAATGCCGTAAAACGCATGACGGACCTGATTGAAGACCTCCTTACTTATTCGAAGGCTACGCTGCACGTGGAGAATTATGAGGCAGTGGACCTGAATGAGATCATGGCGGAAATCCAGGTAATGCACCATGATGAGTTTGAACAAAAACATGTACACCTGGTTATCGACCCGCTGCCCGTGATCCAGGCGATCCCCTTCCAGATGAAGCAGCTGCTGTATAACCTGGTCAGCAACGCGGTGAAGTACCGGCATCCCGACAGGCAGGCGGTGATCCGCGTGGAGCCCGGCATGGTCAAAGGTTCCGTTATCGGTGAGGGTGAAGCAGAGGCTGGCCGCACCTACCACAGGATTTCAGTAATTGACAATGGAATCGGCTTCGACCCGCAATACGCAGAAAAGATCTTCAATATTTTCCAGCGGTTGAACAACCAGTCGCTTGTCAAAGGATCCGGCATCGGGCTGGCCATCTGCAAGCGGATCGTGCAAAATCATCACGGCTTTATTACCGCAACCGGCACGCAGGATGTGGGCGCCCGCTTCGACATTTATATTCCTGAAGATCTATGAACCCTTGCCATTGCAGAGTGACAACATTCTCTCCGCCAGACCGGTAAGTTCCCGCATGTTATTGGGCTTCACAAAATAATCGGTAGCACCATTGCCCATGCATTCGTGTATGTGTACAGGTGTACTTGAAGTGCTGAGCACCACTTTCGGGATATGTGTGTAGCGCTGGTCGCGGCACAACAGTGACAGCACTTCAGACCCGGTCAGTTCCGGCATATTGTAATCCAGGATGATCAGGCAGGGTAAGTCGGCGTCGGGTCTGCTTTTCAAAAACTGAATTACAGCCTTACCATTCAGGACTTTGTGCAGATCCGCACCTGGCTCGATGGAGACAATGGCCTGTTCAATCAGTTCCAGGTCTTCAGGGTCATCATCGGCCAGCAGAATAGTCAAAGGAGATGATGGGATTTGGTCCGGCATGGCGCAAAAATATGATTTATAAAGCGTTTTCAGCCATGGAAATCCATAGATGAGCTTGCAAAAGCTTTGGCCAGTGTGAAGAACAGAAACAGAAAGGTCTGCAGAAATAAAGCCCGCCAAAGCTTCGGGAGACTGGCGGCGGAGTCGGGATGATTGGACAATCTTCGAACTTATTAATCAATGATTTAGAGAAAATAAAGGACTTTTTGGAAATACAAATGAGTTTATTGGACTTTTTTGATGAACCATACTAACCGTCCCAAAGACAAGGCTGTACTCCTCTTAAAGGGAATTCCAATTAATTTAAAATATTTTGGATGGTTTAGTTTTTGTAGCAAGCTATAATGACAAACAAATATTATTAACTATGACCGGATACCATACCTACAAATCGTGCATTGATGCTTGTTTGCAATGCGCTGCCACTTGTAACCATTGTGCCATTTCCTGCACGTGAAGAATCAAAATACATTTGCCATATTTTGTGCAGACATATGCGAAAAATGCACAATTGAATGCGCTAAACACCAAACAGAGCACTGCCAGGAATGTGCCCAAGCCTGTAAGGGGTGTGCAGACGAATGCAGCAAAATGGCAGCGTAAATATTTATAAAAAGCAGGCTTAGCGCCTGCTTTTCTCATTAATTACAAATGAAATATCATGGAACAAGAAAAGACTATGACCCAAATGAAAGGCATGAGTTATAAAAAGTTTATAGTCATGATGCTGATCTCCTTTTTTATCATGTACATCGTTATGTTTTTAAACATGGACAAGTTAGGCCACTACCATACCAGCACTACTCGTGTTTATATGGCCCTGCTAATGGTAGCTCCTATGGCGGTTGTGATGATGACGATGATGGGCAAAATGTATCCTGACAAAAGGATTAATACAGGAATCATTATTGGCGGTGTCGTTTTGTTTGCTTTGATCCTTGCTGCACTGCGTACACAAACGCCTGTCGGAGATGTTCAATATATGAAGGCCATGATTCCTCATCACTCTTCAGCAATTATGGTAAGCAAACATGCCGAAATTAAAGACCCTGAGGTAAAAAAGCTTTCTGAACAGATCATTCAATCGCAGGAAAAGGAAATTGCCGAAATGGAAGCCATGTTAAACCGCCTGGAAAAGTAAAGCCTTCTATTGAACAAAAGATAACTTTTTGAAACCAGAGAGGACTTAAGTGGACATTTGTCGGGATGACTGGTCCCGATAGCTTTCGGGACGAACCAGCGGCGACTAAAGACAGGTACGAAAACAGTACGCAGTGTGTTGAAACAAAAAAGCGGAGCAAACATCGCTCCCGCTCTGTTTCCCCACTCTTCTATCAGTCGGGATGACTGGATTCGAACCAGCGGCCTCTTCGTCCCGAACGAAGCGCGCTACCGGGCTGCGCTACATCCCGAAAGTCTTACTTGTGGCGGTTTTCAGCTGATCTTTAGTGCCTTGCGACCGTCAACCGTTTCCCCCATTTCCCCCCAAAAATACAAACTGATTTGTATGTGCGTTGAATGAATAATTCGAATCAGCGCTGTTAGTAGCCAAACGAAAGTTGTTTAGGCGCGCACGGTCTGGTCGTGGGAATAGTTAATCGGTCTCATATTCGAGCTTCACCGTGATGGAAGCCGTCTTCCGCTTGGAAGTCGTATTGAATGAACCACCCCAGGAATATTCCTCGGCAGAATTCTGCGCCACGATCTGGAACACGCCCATGTCCGCATTCTTGAGCCGCCCGATGCCGGCACCAGCATTCTCGGCGATACGACGCGCACGGGTATTTGCGTCCTTTGTCGCCTCGGCGATCATCTCGATCTTCAGCGCGGATAACTTGGTGTAATAGTACTGCGGGTTATTCGAATAAAACTCCACACCCGAATTAATCAGTTCACTCACCTGCCGTGACAATTCCTCGACCCTGTCAACGTCAGATGATTCGATACTTACACTCTGACGAAGGCGGTAGCCTGTGAAGTCCTGTCGAACGCGGACACCCCGCGCGTCATAGATATCTTCAACCTCCTTGTTGATATCCACGGAAGAAAACACGAATTGTTCCGCACGAATGCCTTTCGACAGCAGGTAATTGCGGATGATCTCGCGATCCTTGTCGAGCTCTGAATAGGCCTGGCGGAGGTCCATGTTCTTTCGGAAGAACGAGCCGCTCCAGACGATCAGGTCTGAAACAAAATCCTTACTACCGAGGCCTGTAACACTGATCGTGTTAAGGGATGCATTCCGGTTGCGAAAGCCGGCCGAAAGGATCAGCGCCGTAACAATTATGGCGACTGCAAAAATGATGGCATTCAAATACGTTCTCATGGAGCCCTGTTAGTATGCTAACTTACAATTAATACCTGCAAAAAAGAATGGGGCTTCCGCGAATGCCCGCAGTTTCCCCGCATTCCATATCTTCGCTCCTTAATGGACATCCTCTTAAGGCAGGTACGCATTATTGATCCTTCTTCGCCTTTACACCACCAGGTCACCGATGTTTTTATTCAGAATGGCATGATCGCAGAAACGGGAACGATTGCGCGTGCCGCCGACCAGGAGATCAGTATGGAAGGCCTGTGCATTTCACCGGGATGGGTCGATCTTTTTGCGGGATTCTGCGACCCGGGATTCGAATACAAGGAAACACTGGAAACCGGCGCCAATGCCGCTGCAGCAGGTGGTTTCACCGATGTCTTCGTACTGCCGAATACCAACCCGGTGCTGCATAACAAAGCCGGAATTGAATACATCGTGCAGCGCAGCCGCAGCCTGCCGGTCCATATCCGCCCGATCGCGGCCATCACCAGGAATACCGAAGGAAAGGAACTGGCGGAGATGTACGACATGCATCATAGTGGCGCTGTGGCATTCAGCGACGGCACTTTACCGGTCCAGTCTTCGGGCCTGCTGCTGAAAGCCCTGCAATATGTGCGCGCCATCGACAGGACC